>JALQYJ010000066.1 GCA_023254175.1 Runella sp.
GTAGTAAAGCCTCCCATTGGACCCCAATCGAAGTTTTTAAGGTACGAAACCCGTGTCCCGTTGGCTAGCGTAGGGCCGAGTACTACACCGCGCTTACCTTTGCCAGCAGCCGTACCGATTTGGTTTCCAGAATAAAAATCAAAGGATTCTACCCAGCGAAGTGACAAGTTAAGGAAGGCTTTGCCATTGGCCAAATTAGTAAAGCTAAGTGAGGTAGAAAAACGATTTTTAGCCGCATTCAAACTCCGTTCTTCCAACGAAACGTAACCATCGCGGTTGGCGTCATTTTTGATGTTGTCTTTGGTGATGTCCGAATTAAAGAATGAGTATTTGGCTCCCCACACAATGTTCGGCGTAAAAAAGTAATTCAACCCAAAGTCGGCACCCCATGAGGCCACTTCGCCGTAGTTGAAGTATGTGCTAAAGGCGGCTCCGCTTAATACGCCTGATGCGTTGGCAGTACCGCCCAATAATAAGTTTTGGCTAGGAATTTGAATATCACCCACACTCAATGCCCGCCCGCCTACAGTAATGGCAGGGCTCAAGAAATTTTTCGACTGATTGTAGTAGGCATTCATGTCGAAGTATAACTTTTTGCCAATCAGTCCTTTGTAGCCAAATTCCCAGGTGCCGATTTCTTCGGGAGAGAGTTTTTGGGTAACCTGACGCGCTGCTACGTCGTTGACATTGGAACCATTCGGGATGTACGTAACCCCGTTTCCGTTTCCGAATACCAGCCCAAATACGTTGGCGTATTGGAACAAAATAATGGGAGCTGCATACGCGCGACCGTACGTAAGGCGGAGGTTTCCGCCTGGAACCGATTTTACAATTCCCAATTTAGGCGCAAACAAATTGCCAAATACGCTGTGGTTGTCAAGTCGAGCACCACCTACGAGTTTGAGTCCTGCAAGAAGTTTTTTCTCCAATTGCAAGGCTCCACCCAATTGCGTGATTTTGATGAGGTTTGTTCCTTTTTCGCCAGGTTTATCGCTGTCGGCCAACGACGTTCCAAAGGTATTTGGATAATCTTGTTGGAACGACAAAGAAGCGACTAAATTCAAGCCAATGTTTTCCCAAGAATCGTTGTACTGTACTTCTCCATTCAAACGACCAGAGGCTTCTTTGAATTTGTTTCCATAACGTTTGGCAAAAGCTTCGGCGTCGGTGTCAGAAAGGCGGCCAAAATTAGCTCCTAACAATGAATAAAAAGGGCTGTCTTTGGTGATAATGCTGTTGGTACGGTTGGTAAAATCGCGGGTGTAAGGAGTGATACCGTACGAATTGCCAACGTTGGTCCAGGTGTAATAAACGGTTCCGTATACTTTAGGAGATACAAACCGCGCTTGTAAGTACGAAAACTTCCAACCGTCGATTTGGTTTCTACCTACGTTATTGACGGCCAAGAAATCGTTTATACTTCCGCCGTAAGCCAACACTAAATCAGTTCCTTTTTTAAGACTGTAATATAAGGCTGCTTCTCCGCGTAAGTGCTTGAAATCGAAAGTTTTGACTTTTTCAGGAATGGGGCGAACGGCACCGTATAAATTGCCAATTCCCGCCACAAACGTCCCGCCTACATACACACTGTCCTGAAAAGCAAAATCTTTACCTGTGGTATATTCTCCTGTTACTTTAAACGCAAACTTGTCGTTGAGGACCTGGGCGTGGCGCAAACGAGCCGAAAGCACATTCTGATTGCCGCCGCTGAGGGCAAAAGTGGTGCCTTGGTAGCGACGAGGGTCTTTGGTAATGGTGTTGACGATACCGTTGTGGGCGTTAGGGCCGTACAAGGCTGAGTTGGGGCCTAACACTACTTCTACGCGCTCGATGTCTTCTTTGACAATGGTGTTCATAATTCCCGCAGGTAAACCGCTTCCCCCTGCCATCATGGAGTTACGGCCGTCGGTCATGGCTAAAATTTTGGCATTGAAGGCATTATTAAATCCGCGAGCATTGATACCTACGCCGTTTACCCCCGTTCTGACAAACTCAACGCCTTGCAATTTTGCGGCCAATTCGCCTGGGTTAAAACCCGCGCTCATATCCAAATCACGGGCGCTAATGACGCTGATGGTCGCGGGGGCTTCGGTGAGTTTTTCGGGCCTACGAGAAGCCGTTACGACCACGTCTTCGGTGGTTAAACCTGATTCTTCTAACGTGAAATCGACCGAAATACGGCCTCCAGCTGGAACTTCAACGGTTTTTGAGACGGTACTAAAACCGATAAAAGAAGCTACTAAAGTGCTTTTTCCTGAGGGAACGTTAGTCAATGAAAACTCGCCGTTTGCATTGGTGGTTGTGCCTAGGGGAGAACCACTTAATCGGAGAGTAGCTCCTGCTAAGTAACCTGTTTTCCCTGCACCAGAGACACGTCCTGTGATGCTTCCCGATTGAGCAAATGCGCCCACCGAAAATATCAAAAAGCTTAAAAAAATAGATAGAGCTTTGGTTTTCATAGTTTTACAAAAAGGTTAAAGATGATTTTACTTTAAAAATTGGGTAATCAGTTTGTTGAATTGTGAAGGTTTTTCAAACATGACAAGGTGCCCTGCTTGGGGAATAAACGCCAATTGGGCATGAGGAATTTGTGTTTTGCCTATTTCGGCAACTTTTGCTGTTGTCAATTCTTTGTGTAGTATTCGATTAGGAATTAGTTTGTCGTCTTCTCCAAAAATGAGCAATGTAGGCAAGGAAATGTTGGTAAGTTGGGCTTGAACAGGCTCTGAAAGCATTCCATTTACTCCTTGGCTAACGACCCGACAGTAATTCTCGAAGCCTTCGCACGAACGCAAGGCTAGGCGATCTTGAATGAGGGTTTCGGCGGTGGAAGGCATCGACGTAAAATTGCTCGCAAACGCCGCTCGAATGGCGGGTTCTGCCTGTGATTTGTAAAAGGTAGGAGTGGCAAACTGACGTAATAGGTTAGCCTCGGTTTCACTGAACGTTTCGAGTCCTGCGGGGGCAACCAAAATGAGTTTTTTGATGGAAGGGGATTGTTTCAGTGCCGTGATAATAGCTGCTTGGCCGCCCATGGAGTGACCTACCAAAACAACGTTTGTAAGGTGCTTTTTCTCAATAAATGAAAGAAGAATAGTGGCATAAAAGCTCAAAGTCGACGCCGAATAAGCGCGTTGGGTGGATAACCCATACCCAGGTAAATCAACGGCAATGCAGCGGTAACTTTTGGACAATTCATCCATGTTTTGTGACCAATGTGAAGAATTGCCCCCTAATCCGTGAATAAATAGTAACGTCGTTATGCCTCGACCCTTTTCAGTGTAAGCAACAGACACAGAGTCGTTTAGCTGAATTCGAGAAACGGTATTTGTGTACGATAATGGACAGCTTTGTGCCATTACTTGGAGTTTTCCTAAAATGAGGAGAATACATAAAACGAAGAGTTTCACTAGCTTACTTTTTTGATTGTTGAGAAGAAGATGAACTTAAAATCAACTGCAGTATACCCCCTACACCCACTGCGGCGATAATGGCCAGCGCTGCGGCAATGCCAGGGTTGCGCGTACCCGTTGCCATGTAAGGTGTAAGTCTACCATAATAAACACTAAAATGAACCATTAAACCAATGATGGCGCTCACAGTGGGCACAATGGCAGGAACATTTTTAAGAAAAGTGCCAAAGAGAATGGGTACAAACATGGCAGCAAAATAGGCATAGACACCATTTTGGGCAAAAATGCCAACGCTCAAGTCAGGATGGGTGATTTGTTTGTAGGAAATAAAAATTGCGACAATACCCAAAAATACAATGACCAAACGATTCATGATAATTTCGGACAAAGGGAGTTTTCCGCCCAATAGAGGTTTGATAAGGTCGGAGGTGATGGTAATTGAGAGCGATTGGATTAACCCTTCGAGCGTAGCAAGTCCTGCAGAAAGTAACCCCAACATCATCAACAAGCCTGTGATGGGTGAAAATTGCGTAGCAATGTAGGTAGACATCGTGGCGTCGAGCCGCAACGCTTTGCCATTTACTTGCAAATCGGGAAAAGCAAGACGGGCATAAAGCCCCGTAAAGACGACAAAGAAAAACAGTGTTAAAACTACAATGGCAAATGTGAGGTACCGATTGACGTCGCTGTCTTTTTTTAACATCAAAGAACGAGTAATGATGTGAGGTTGACAGACCACCGCCACTCCTACAATCAGTTGACAGATAACTACTTCAAAAAAATCGCGAAAAAGGGGACTTTCGGGGTTATAAGCTGAGGTTAGGTTGGGGTCAATTGCATTGAGCCGAGCCAAAAAATCGGCCCAACCGCCTGCAAAATATGTATACCCCGAACCTAACAACAGAAAAGCAACCACCACCTTAAGAAGGGCTTGTAGGAAGTTGGTGTATACCATCGAATTGGCTCCACCAAACATCATATAGCCAAAAGTAAAAATCACTATCGCAATGAGCGTGTACAGCGGGTCGGTTTGTAATGTAATTGATAATACTTGCGTAAGTCCAACACAAATCAGGACAATAAACGTGATAAGTAGAAGAGATAGTACCGCGAAAAGAAACGCCATTCCTTTGCTTTCGTACCGAGCACCTACCCATTGAGCCAAGGTGTAGGCTTTTACTGTGTTGCCAATTTTTCGAAATCCTTTTGACAACATAATGAGAGAAAAAAACGAGCCTAGAGGCAAAAATACAGCCATTGAAAGTACACCGCTCAGGCCATAATAAGCCACAAAACCCGGGTTGATGATAAATGTAGCAGCACTGGTCATGGCCGCTGCCAGCGACAAACCCACAACCGCTGGAGAAAATTGAAAATTACCCACAGCATAAGAAGCCATGTCCTTAGTTCGGCGCGCTGCCCCAATGACTACGTATAGAATAAAACTGATGTACAGCGCGACGCTTATCCAGCCTGCAAAAACCATTGTTTGTTTCTGTTTTTGTAAAATTTCTGGATAAAACTATACAAAAGAGAGGTTATAGAAGGTTTTAAACTTGCCAACGGTGCTCTGGCACTAAGTGAAAGGCGCATTTTCTTGGGTGAAAGGGAAAATAACGTTAAAATAAGGCCATTCCTTTGCGCTGAGTAAATTTATATGATAAGCAGAGGTGTAAAGATGCGAAATTCAGATAATTAACACAGTTTTGACAGTATATATGGCCATTTGCTTTGGCGGGTTTTATAAAAATTGAAGCCGTTTCATTAAGCCTTCACGGTAGGTTTTTCCAATAGGAATGGCCTGATTTTCAACAATAAGTGAGTCTTCTTCTAACGCTTGAATTTTATCTATCTGTACAATGTAGGAGCGGTGAACTCGCCAAAATTGCTCCATTGGAAAGCGTTCTTCTACGTTTTTCATACTTTGGCTTAGTAAGTAGCGATTTTTTTCCGTAACAACCGTTACGTAAATGTCACTTGCTTCAACCCATAGAATATCGGTGAGTCGGATTTTTTCGAGTCGCTTTTTTGAGCGAACAAAAATACTATCGGTGATTTTAAGACCCGATTTCAGTGAAGGAGCAACAGTAGTGGCAGTAGTCCGACGTGAGGCATTGTACAAACTGATTTCGATGGCCGAAAACAATTCTTCTTTACGGACGGGCTTTACCAAGTAGGCATAAGGTTCGGTTAACTTGGCCTGGTTGAGGGTTTGCACGTCGGATAATGCGGTTAAAAATAGAAACGGAACATTGTATTTCTTTCGAATGGCTTCTGCCGTTTGGATGCCTGTGAGTTGTCCTGCCAAATGAATATCGAGTAAGATAAGATCGGGTTTTTCGGTCGATAGTCGTTCTAAAATTTTTTCACCTGAATCCAAGACTTCCAATACCCCGAACCCCAACCCTTCCAGAATTAGAGTTAGTTCTTTGGCAATGATGTAGTCATCTTCGGCTACTAAAATACGAACGTCGGACATGTTTTTTTGAATGTTCTATGGTCGAAAAATACTATTTTTGGCTGAATCTAACAAGAAATGAGCACTCCAAAGGTAGAATTTAGACGTATTGGTAAACTAGTAATGATGTTATTTTTAGGGTCATTTTATGGCTTTGGTCAAGAAATTGTTCTTGAAGATAAAGCTGTGCGAAAGCCCATTGACGTGAAGTCCGACGATACGTTACAGCTAACGATTAAGAATCGGAGCGACAAGCAGGAGTTTGTATTATCGTTGCCGCGTTGGGAAAGGGTGGCACTTCAAATCAACAATAAAACCTGGAAAGTTTCGGGTATATCGCAGCCTTTGGAACAACGAGATATGGTGTACTATCAGCCATCTTTTCGTTTATCGGTGGCGGCTTCTTCAACGGCAAAATTGAAATTAGTTTTCGATAGCCAATTACAATTTATGGCACCTTCTACCAATATTTTGGAAGTAAAACCCCTAGAATTATTTTACCAAAATGACCAACAACGACTTTTGGCTCAAGGGCTTTTTTTAGGAGTAATTATTGTAATGGCGCTCTATAACTTGCTTATTTTCTGGGCAGTAAAAGACATTAGCTTTTTATGGTTTGTGGTGTCATTGGTGGGGATTGGTGCGTACTTTTCCTTTTATTACGGTTTTGGGATAGAATATCTGTGGCCAGCAGCGCCCCGTTGGGAAATGTATTGTTTTGCCATGATTGTTCCTGCGACTAATTTGTCTCGATTGTTTTTTACCCAAAGCTACCTACACACTAAAGAACTTTTGCCTAACTGGAATCGTTGGTTGAGCCGACTTATGATGGTAGAGTTTGGGGTGTTTTTGATGGGTTTTTTATCCTACCTTTTTCAATGGGATACTTTGCACTGGTTGGTGGATTGTGTTGGGGTTTTTGGGGTCATTACGTTAGCAATCATGTTGTCAGTAGGTGTTTCGGCCAATCAAAAAGGGTTTCGACCTGCGCGTTTTTTTGTACTGGCCAATGTCCTTTTTGTCTTGGGGGGAATTTTGTTTATTCTGCGAGAAATGAACCTGCTACCCGAAAGCTTTCTTACGCGTTATGCGGTTCAATTTGGGCTAATTGCTCAAGTTGTTTTGTTTTCGTTGGGGTTGGGAAACCGCCTGAATCGTACTCAAGTGGAATTGACGGAACAAAAATTGGAGAAAGAAAAAATAGAGCAGCAAAAAGCTCAGCAAGCAGAGCTTAATCGTCTGAAAGATAAGCTTTTGTCGGTTATTTCACACGATTTGCGAAGTCCCTTGGTTTCTTTTGAAGCATTCTTTAATTTATTGACCAATCACTTTGACCAACTCGATAAGAACGAAATTCTGAAACTGACACAGTCGGCTCGAAATAACTTGGAACAGCAAAAACAACTGCTTAACAACCTGTTAGAATGGGCAAAGTCACAGTGGGAGGGGAGTAGTTTTCGGCCTGAAAAGCTGGACTTGAGTAAAATAGTAAATCGAAATGTGAGTTTGTTGCAATCGACCGCCGATATAAAACAGCTTACTATTGAGATAGATTTGCTGAAAGACGCAACTATTTATGCTGATAGGGAAATGATTGAGTTCGTGGTAAGAAATGTTTTACACAATGCCATTAAATTCAGTCGCACGCTAAGTAAAATAGGTATAAAAGTAGAAAAAATAAACGAAGCTATCGTGTTGATTATCAGAGATGAAGGAGTGGGTATGTCCGCAGAAGTATTAAAATCGTTGACCTATCAAGAATTGGGGGTGAGTACGAAGGGAACGGCCAATGAAAAGGGTACGGGGTTGGGGTTGGTGATTTGTCGTGAATTTATTACAAGAAACAACGGACATCTCAGTATTGAAAGTGTGTTAAATCAGGGGACAACCGTTTCGATAAAGTTTCCAGTATCGTTAGATTAATTTCCAATTATGACAATACTTCAACAATTTCTTTTTCCAATGCAAGGTATTCTTCGATACTAAAACGCTGTTGAGATTCAGGTTATCCCATATTGATTCAATGAAAATTGAAAGTAAAGATACACAAAAGCGGCTCACCTTCAACAAAAACTCGTTAGGGATAAGCCGCTTTGGGTTATTTTTTGTAGCTATTTTATTTTGCTCCTGTGGGGCAGTGTTCTTTCAAGTACTTGGTAAATAGTGTATTCAAGTGCTTCGATGTGCCTTCACCTTCGTATATTCCGTGCGAGCGGTTAGGGTAAGGCATAAACTGGAACTGTTTGTTGTGTTTAATAAACTCGTTGACCAATCGCTCGGCATTTTGGTAATGAACGTTATCGTCGCCCGTACCGTGGATGTACAACAAGTTTTGAGTCGATTGTAGTTTGTGGGCGTGTGTGATGGGCGAACCCGCTACAAAGTCCTCGCGATTTTCTTGCGGAATCCCCATGTAGCGTTCTTGGTAAATATTATCGTAGGTCAGTTGGTCGGCCACGGCAGCTACGGCAATGCCGGTTTTGAACAAAGCAGGGTATTGGAACAACAAGTTGAGGGTAGACGAACCCCCGCCGCTCCATCCGTGTACTGCTACGCGGCTAGTGTCAATAAACGAATTTTTCTCAAACATCGCTTTTGCACCCATGGCCATGTCACGGATATTGATGACGCCAATTTTACGATAAATGGCTTTTCTCCAAGCCCTTCCGCGTGGCGAAGGTGTGCCACGATTGTCAACTGACGCGTAGATGTAGCCATCTTTGGCCATATCACCAGCGTACAAGCCATTTCTGCCAGTCCCCCAACTATCGCGGACAGTCGCACTGGCAGGTTCACCGTACACAGTAAATACGATAGGATATTTTTTCGTGGGGTCAAAGTTGGTAGGTTTTACCATCCAAGCATCCAGTTCGATGCCATCCTCCGTTTTTACTTTAAAAAACTCTACTCGCTTGGGGGCATCTGCTTTGGCTGCCAATTTTTTAGAAATATCGTCGGCATCTTTCAGGGCCTTGTGTTCTGGCAAGCGAATCCATTCGTTCATGGGCGATGTGTTAGCATTTGAAAACGAATGTGATGCCCATGTGGCGTTAGGGGAGAGGTCGTAGCGGTGCGAACCCGACTGGTCGGCAGGAGAAATGCGCTCTGCTTGTTTGCTGCCGTCAAGCGGGGTACGGTACAAATAGCTTTGAGTGGCATTTTCGGGAGATGCCATAAAGTACAACTGGTTGTTTTTTTCATCGACTAACACCACCGAAATGATGTCATAGTTACCAGTAGTGATGCACTTTTCGCTTTTTCCATCGCGCGCTACGCGGTACATATGGCGCCAGCCGTCTTTTTCGCTCATCCACAAAAATTCTTTTCCGCCATTAATCCAATCCCAGCCTTCAGGAGTTTCGCTCCACGAGTAGCTGCTTTTGGTTTCAACCCATGCGTCGTCGCGGTCGGTATAAAACTCGGTTGTTTTTCCCGTTTTAATATCAGCCGCTAAGATTTTTGATTCATTTTGTTTTCGGTTTAGCTGCTGCATGATGAGTTCATTGGCACTTCCCCACTCCATGCGAGGTATGTACGTATTTCCTGGATCATCAGGGGTGCTCATCCATTTGGTAGCTCCGCCGTTGGCACTTACTACCCCGATTTTATACGGTGAAGGACGCTCGCCCACTTTTGGGTATTCCACAGGGACGTTGAAGGCATAAATTGAGTCGGTGTTATTAATCATCAAGAAATTACGGATTTTGGTAGCATCAATTTGCCAATACGCAATATTCTTGCTGTCGGGGCTCCAGCGGAAACCATCGCGGCAGTCAAATTCTTCCTCGTACACCCAGTCAAACGTACCGTTGATGAGTCGGGTGGTGCCGTCTTTGGTGAGGGCGGTAATTTTACCCGAGGTAAGGTCTTCTGAGTACACATTGCGCTCACTCACATAAGCTACCTTTCTGCTATCAGGAGAAAATTTGGCAAACATTAGGGATGAAACAGGACGCCCTTTACCGAGTTGGGTGAGGATGTTTTTATCTAAATCTAGTACCCAGTAATCACCACGCGTATCGTAACGCCAAACGCGCTGAGTGTTGGTGTAAATAAGTACTTTACGAAAATCATTCGAATACGTGTAACTACGTACGTTCAAAGGCTCGGTTTTGCCTGCGGGAGTGAGCTGTGCTGCAGTTACTACAACCTTTTTTTGTAATTCGGGCAAAGTGTATTGGACAATTTCTTTGTTTTCTACCCGATAATAAGCGTTGCCATCCTTGGTCCACTGAAGGCCACGGTTAAATTGGGCCAATAAAGTACTGCTGACGAAGAGAAGTGTAAGGAAAAACGAGGTATGTTTCATTGGTTGCGGTATTTAGCCATTGCTTCTTTTATTTTAACGATTCGATTTTCAGGATTGGGGTGGGTACTTTGAAACTCCGCTGGGCGATTGGGGCCGCCTGCCTCTGCCAAAATTTCCATAACCTGCACCATGGCCTCAGGGTCACGACCCGTTTGTACCATGTATTTTACTCCAAAATCATCAGCTTCTAACTCATCGTCGCGGCCATATTTGAGGTTCATAAGATTAGCAACGTACTGAGCAATATAGGCTCCACTGCTAGGTGAATTGGAATCGGTCAGGACGGTGGAGGCAGCTCCTGCCAGTCCTCCAATAAGTTCTTGTTGGGCCATTTGTTGGGCTGAGTGACGGCCAATAACGTGACCGATTTCGTGCCCCAGTACCCCTGCCAACTGGTCTTCAGTTTTGAGTCGTTTGAGTAAACCCATGGTAATAAAAATTTGACCACCTGGGACGGCAAACGCGTTAATGGTTTCGGGGTCGGCCAAAACGTGGAAGTCAAACTGGTAAGGTGAATCTTTTGCTTCGGTACTTTGAACGATTCCTTGTCCCACTTTTTTGACCAAAAACTGCACTTTTTCGTCACGATAAAGTCCACCATATTCGGCAGCCATTTGTGGAGCGCTTTGAAGTCCAATGGCCACTTCTTCTTGTGGAGTGAGGCTAACCTGTTGTTTTTTACCCGTTACGGGATTGACTTGGGTTTTACTGAAGTACCCAAAAAGTGCAACGACAGCCATGATAATCCCAATCAATAGCCGTCCACCAATTCGCGAACGCTGCATAGATTTCTTAGGGTTAAAATTCAACTTCCCGAAAGTTGAGCTAGGAGGTGAAGGTATAAAATATTAAAGTAGAAGTCCTGCAAGTGTAGCCGACATATACGAAGCCAACGTGCCACAAACCAGCGCTTTAAAGCCCAATCGTGCCAAATCAGAGCGGCGACTTGGAGCCAATTCGCTAATACCACCTACTTGGATAGCAATAGAACTAAAGTTCGCAAACCCACAAAGCGCAAAACTGGCAATGGCTATCGTTTTAGGGTCTAAGGTGTCTTTAATTTTAACCAAGTCGAGGTAGGCTACAAACTCGTTGATAACCATTTTAGTACCCATCAATGAGCCCGCTACTTCAACATCCTTAGAGGGAACCCCCATGGCCCACGCAAATACTGAGAAGACTTTGCCCAAAAGATAATTGAGACTCAACTCAGGAAACGCAAATAAGCCCCCTGCTTTACCGAGGCAAAAATCAAGCAAGCCAATCAAGGCTATAAAACCAATCAACATCGCTATTACGTTGAACCCTACTTTGAGTCCTTCACTAGCACCTGCTGCAATGGCATCGAGTAGATTGGCGTGTGATTTTTTAATTTCAAGCTTTACCACCCCTTTGGTTTCGGAGGTTTCGGTTTCGGGGAAAACAATTTTGGCAATGACCAAAGCCCCCGGAGCCGCCATCAAACTTGCAGCAATCAAATACGGAGCAGGAACACCCAATTTGATATACGTTGCCATAACTCCACCCGCAATACAGGCAAAACTACCCGTCATTGAAGCTAAAAGCTCAGAATTAGTCATTCCTTTTAGATAGGGCTTAATCATGATTTGAGCTTCCACTTGTCCTACAAAAGCCGAGGCAACGTTTGACAAGGCTTCGGCACCACTAACGCCCATGAGCCATTTCATCAGTCGAGCCAACACCGCCACAATGCGCTGCATGAGCCCAATGTGATAAAGCATATTTACCAATACCGCCACAAAAATGATGGTGGGAATGATGCTAAAGAAGAAAATAAAGCTGTTTCCTTCTCCAAAAGCTTTACTTAAAATAGAAGGTTTTACCAATGGACTAAAAACAAACTCAGCCCCTTTGTCAGAAAAGCTGAGCGTCTTTTGGACTGCACGCCCTAACCAATCGAAAATAGATTGACCAACTGAAGTTTTTAGAATAAAAACAGCCAATCCAAATTGCAATCCCAAACCAACGCCCACCGTGCGAAAGTTGATTGCTTTGCGATTGTTTGACATCGCATAAGCAATGCCCAAAATTAAGACGACTCCAATAATTCCGGTAAAACGTTCCATGAAGTGTGTAATGAAGACTTATAGTTAGGTTTAATAGTTGATTGAATCAAGCGAGTAAAGATAGGAAGGTGATCAAAGAATAAAAAATATATTCTACCTGAAAACCGATATTGATGGTCAACTAGCGACTTTCTACAACTATTTAGCAAGAAATTTAGGGTATTTTGCTTTACAGTTTGTAGTTTTATGGCCTGAAAGTTAACTCATCTATTTAATACCATGGCGTTATTCGATTTAGATATGATGCAGGGCCTCTATGCCAAACTCGGCGGGAGAGTAGAAGCTGCACGTAAAGTAGTAGGACGTCCTTTAACCTACACAGAGAAAATTTTGTACGCGCACCTTACGCAAGGTGATGCCACTACTGTTTACGAGCGAGGTAAATCATACGTCGACTTTGGCCCAGACCGCGTAGCGATGCAAGATGCAACTGCCCAAATGGCATTGTTGCAATTTATGCAGGCAGGTCGCCCAAAAGTAGCCGTTCCTTCCACTGTTCACTGCGACCACTTGATTACAGCGCAAGTCGGCTCTTCTCAAGATTTGAGCAAAGCTGTGGTTGAAAACCAAGAAGTGTATGATTTCTTGTCTTCTGTATCCAATAAATATGGCATTGGTTTCTGGAAAGCAGGCGCGGGTATCATTCACCAAGTAGTGATTGAAAACTACGCCTTCCCAGGAGGAATGATGATCGGGACCGACTCACACACTGTAAACGCGGGTGGTTTGGGAATGATTGCAATTGGGGTAGGTGGGGCTGATGCGTGCGACGTAATGGCGGGCCTTCCTTGGGAGCTTAAATTTCCTAAATTGATTGGGGTTAAGTTAACAGGTAAATTGAATGGCTGGGCTTCTCCAAAAGACGTTATTTTGAAAGTAGCTGGTATCCTCACTGTAAAAGGAGGAACGGGGGCTATTGTTGAGTACTTTGGTGAAGGTGCCACTTCAATGTCTTGTACTGGTAAAGGTACTATCTGTAACATGGGTGCCGAAATCGGTGCAACGACTTCTACTTTTGCGTACGATGAGTCGATGGAGCGCTATTTGCGTTCTACAGGCCGTGATGCCGTAGCTGACCTTGCTAACTCGGTGAAAGAACACCTTACTGCTGATGCAGGGGTTTACGAAGAACCAGAAAAATATTTTGACCAAGTAATTGAAATCAATCTTTCGGAGCTTGAGCCACACTTGAACGGACCTTTCACTCCAGATTTAGCGACGCCAATTTCTAAAATGAAAGAAACTGCTGCTGCAAATGGCTGGCCAACTAAAGTAGAAGTAGGTTTGATTGGTTCTTGTACTAACTCTTCGTACGAAGATATCGCTCGTGCGGCTTCGTTGGCAAAACAAGTGGCTTCGAAAAACCTTAAAACAAAGGCAGAGTTTACGATTACTCCAGGCTCTGAGCAAGTTCGCTATACAATCGAGCGCGATGGTTTCTTGGATACATTCGATGAAATCGGAGCGAAAGTATTTGCAAACGCTTGCGGCCCTTGTATTGGTATGTGGGCGCGTGTAGGGGCTGAAAAACAAGAGCGTAATACTATCGTTCATTCGTTCAACCGTAACTTCGCAAAACGTGCCGATGGTAACCCAAATACCTTGGCGTTTGTGGCGTCTCCTGAATTGGTGACAGCGTTGGCCATTGCGGGTGACTTGACGTTTAACCCTATCACAGATACACTTACCAACGAAAACGGTGAGCAAGTAAAATTGGATCCTCCAACGGGCGACGAATTGCCGCCACGTGGTTTCGATGTTGAGGATGCAGGTTATCAAGCTCCAGCCGAAGATGGAAGCGAGGTTCAAGTAGCGGTTTCGCCAACGTCTAACCGCCTCCAATTGCTCGACCCATTTGCTGCTTGGGAAGGTACAGACATCAAAGGCTTGAAATTATTGATTAAAGCCAAAGGTAAGTGTACTACTGACCATATTTCAATGGCGGGCCCATGGTTGAAGTACCGTGGTCACTTGGATAATATCTCTAACAACTTGTTGATTGGTGCCGTTAACTTTTTCAACGAGAAGACTGATAACGTGAAGAACCAATTGACAGGTGAATACGGTCCTGTACCAGCGACCCAGCGTGCTTACAAAGCAGCGGGTATTGGTTCAATCGTGGTGGGAGATGAAAACTACGGTGAAGGTTCATCACGCGAGCACGCGGCGATGGAGCCACGACACTTGGGAGTTCGTGCGGTATTGGTAAAATCTTTTGCTCGTATCCACGAAACTAATTTGAAGAAACAAGGTATGTTGGCCTTGACGTTTGCTGATAAAGCAGATTACGATAAAATCCAAGAAAACGATTCAATCGACATCGTTGGATTGACAGAGTTTGCTCCAGGAAAACCACTTACCATTGTATTGAATCACGAAGATGGCTCGAAAGATGAAATCGTTGTGAATCACACTTATAATGAACAACAAATTGAGTGGTTTAAAGCAGGTGCTGCCCTCAATATCATCCGTGCTCAAGTAGCAGGGAATTAATATCAATTAGACTTTCTTAGTGTAACTTGGAAAGTCTAATTGATGCTTACTGACCTTCCAATGTTTAGCCACTCTTTTGGGCAAAACTTGGAAGGTTTTTTATTGTACAAACCTTGTTTATAAGAGCGAAATACTCAATTGCCGCTTTTCTTTGGTCGCTTTTTGATCCATTTTACGATTGATGAATGCTCCACAACCCAGTCCAATGGGTAACTCAAGACGTAATCATCTCATGTTATTGGCGGCACTGCCAATAGCCATTCCAATGGCTGACATTCCAAGGCTTAGCCAACATTTCTAAAAGTTACTGTCCAATGACAATTTCTTTTTCCTGATACCCTCCTCGCGTTGAAAGGAGTTTTACTTTTGCTTTAATGCTTCCTAATTGGTTAAGTTTTACGCGGAAAACGCCTTCTTTTGTCTCGTTAGGGGTCGTATAACCCGCGTAAATGGTTTTGTCAAATAAGGTGGGTTGCGTAATTACCACCTTTGCCTCTTCAAAACCTTTCAACAAATTTTTGTCAATGTCGAGAATTAAGCGGTCTTCTTGAACGATTTTGACGCGTTTAGCTTGCTCAAGGGCAACGGGAAGTTTACCCGTATTGCTCCATTTAACGCGAATTTCGTATTCTTTGTTTGGAAGTGCTTTGACCGAAACATCTTTAAACTCCACTTGTGGAAGTTCCATCGCCATGCCTAAGTTGAAAAGAGATTGTTTAGAAATCCAGGTTTCCAAATTCCAAGCGGGGCCGTTTTGGGCAAAAAACTTGGGGTGGAAACCGCCAATTTCTACTTCTCCCAAAATGGGGTGAGTGAGTTTAGTCCAAGGTTTAAAGCCATTCTTCTTGTTGGCTTCATCGTCCCACATAAGACCGTCGTATTCGTCGTATTGACCATCTTTGTCGTAATCTTTCATGGCGCCGCCGTTCCATAATTCATCGCCATACCATACTGAGCCGTAATAAAAATACCCAAAATCAGGGCCGTGGCCAAACAAAGGTTGAGGTTTAGAAGGGTCGCCCGTGACGCGGTCGGTTTTGCTGCGCGTTGCATAGGTGTAATAGACATCACCCGCCCATGGATAGTTAGTGTGCGAAAGCCCAAGGCTGTCCATGTGTTTATAAATAGCCAAGTCAGTGGGAAACATACTTTCTTCGCTTTTCGACGTTGACGGCGGGCGCAAGTGCATGGGCACTCGCGTATCCATCGAGTTGACGACCGAAATATTGGGGTGTTGAAGCAACCACAATACCGTCGAACGCGTTTCAATTTCGCTTAACGGATAATCACCAGCTCCACCTTGGGTATAGCCTCGTCCTGTGAAATCTCCGCCTTGGTCGGGGCGCCAGTTTTCGGGGTAGTTGCGGTGGTTGTCGAGTCCCCCAATTCCGTCTTCGTTGTATTTGCCATCGCCATCGTTATCAATGCCCTCGGTATAAACGAGCCATTCTCCTTTGCCTTCTTGCACGCGTTTCATCAAGCGAGAGTCGCGGGGGTCTAATACAAAGTCAGCCTTTTCTTTTTCGACTTTGGTCACTGCTTTTTTACGAATCTGATAAATGACTCCGTCACCGTCGAGGTCTTCTTCAGGGTCTTCGTCGAGCAAACCATCACGGTCATCATCTTTGGGGTGTACGGTACTGCGATTTCGCTGGGCCGAAAACAAATACATAGTTGAGCCATCTGGGTTATTTTCGGGGCGTAAGTAAATGGTTTTTGTATCAATCAACTTGGTGATAGCAGCGTCTTTTCCGTAGTTATCAAGTAGGTGTTTGGTAAGCCACAAAACGGCCTCGCTGCTTGTTACTTCACCACTATGACGACCTGCTTCAAAGTAGGCAGCAGGCTTGTCGGTATGCTTGCCCGTTTTTTTGTTGGTGAGGGTCATTTGAAGAATAGGTCGGCCCTCGTAGCTTTTGGCAACTTCGTATAAATCAACGAGATTGGGGTATTGCTCTGCCCATTTACGGTACCAATGATACATCACATCGGGTGAGTGATAGACATCAAAAGAAAGCTTTTCGGAAGGGGTGTATTGAACGTCTTTGAAATAATGTTTTTTGAAAAAACTTACCCCATGACGTTCTCCTTTGACGGTGTAGAATTTGTTAGCGGTGTCTTGTTCGGGCCATTTTGGTTCGGGGTAATAAGGTTTTTGTGCCCAAATACTGACAGAAATCAGTATGAGCGAAAGAGTAGAAAGGGTTTTCATTGGAATTTAGAGAGTGTTGTTGAATGGGCAAATTAACTATTTTTGGCCAAAAATCTGTTATATGAATGTTTTTCATCAATTAGAATCGACGCCCGAATGAGAGATGTAGCTACTATATCTTCCAATGTTTCGCATCAAGTTCGCGCACTAACCGATGTGCGCGTGATGGACGTGCTTGCTCCCGTTCGGGAAGATTATCGGTAAAAAATGTGTAAAATTTAATCTAACTAATAGAACTATGAATCTGAAAAAAGTGGTTTCGCTGATATTAGCGATTTTGTTTACCTACTTTGTCGTGGTGCAGTATAACGACCCTGACCCAGAACTATGGATGCCGATTTATGGGATTGCAGTAGCAGCGAGTTTGAGTATATTTTTTGGGAAAGCCCCCAACCGCTATGTGTTTTTTATTTTGGCAGGAGCGTATTTTTTAGCCGCTTTTCAACAGTGGCCTCCTAAGTACGAAGGGGTATTTTGGGGAGAAATGGCGATGCGTTCCATCAATATTGAGCTCGCCCGTGAATCATTGGGCTTGGCCATTAGTGCTATTGGAGTGATTATTTTGGGCTTTTTGCGGGCTTAATGGAAACCTTCCTGAAAATTTTTGAACTTTCAGGAAGGTACATTTTATTTGATTTTTACTTTGGTAGCTCCATAACCAAACTTCTCCTTTTGAGCGTCTTCGTAAAACTTTACATTTTTGTGCTTGCTCATTCGGCGGTGGAGTTCGGTGCGTAATACGCCGTTTCCTACGCCGTGAATAAACGTAATTTCGTCCATTCCGCTTGCGATGGCCTTTTCGAGTTGTTGCTCAAAGGTCTTTAATTGAATTGTAATCATTTCGTTGTTGCTCAATGCCAAAAAATCCCGCGTTAGTTTTTCGATATGTAAGTCGATGACCGCAGAAGGGCGCTCAATAGGCCGAGATGCAGCGGGTTCTGGCTCGTTTTTCTCCATCATTTTTTCTTTCAATACCTGTACATTGAGCGGTTGGTCTAGTTTTTCGTCGGCATCGAGTTGAAAGATATAGGCGTCTTTTTCGATAAGTGGCGCTTTGCGTTTATTCTTGAAAAAAGTATTTGCTCTAAATTTAATTCGCTTGGTCAATGGGGCTCTTTCTGGCGAAAACCCAATGGTAAAATAAAGGCAATGAAACACAAACGTCCCCCAATTGTCAAAGTCTTTAACGAGTAATTCGTGGACTTTGATGGCACTTTTGGCTTTCAGATAACCACCCGAAATGCCTCTT
The DNA here is from genome assembly GCA_023254175.1 of Runella sp. Taxonomy (GTDB): domain Bacteria; phylum Bacteroidota; class Bacteroidia; order Cytophagales; family Spirosomataceae; genus Runella. The sequence goes on from JALQYJ010000066.1 coordinate 18,222, forward strand.
TGGTGACGTTCGGTGGGAGTTGTGAGTGAATATGGTAAATCCCAGTCGGTGTTATTGACGAGATGAAGGACAATTTCGCGGTCGTTGAGCGGAACAAATGCCATAAAAATCCCCTTTTCAGCACGGATGCCCGTTGGGCGATTTTCGGTGGCTTTTTCGGGAGTAGGTTGGGGTTTTATAGCACGAAATACCTGCGCTTCTACGGCAGATACAACGGCCAATTCACGCTTCAAAACGGGCAAACGAAAACCGTCTTCGATTTCGATTTCGATGACGTTGTTGGGTAAAACTCGGGTAACGATACCCTCTTCTTTGGAATGGATTAATCGAACTTTGTCTCCTATGTTCATTGTGCTAATGTTCGTTGTTTTATTGTTTTTTGAAGCTTCATGACGCTTTTAGTCGTATTCTTCCTTCACTTTCATACAAAACGACTTCGTCCTCCAATAGTTCCCGCAGTGTTGCGATAGCGGCTTGTTCGTTTTTTAAGCCAAAGGCAGCTACTAGTTGCTGAGGAGTAAGCGGACTTAGTTGTAGAAGGCGGAGCATTTCGGCACGAATAGGGGTAGGTTCGGCAGGAGAAGATGCTTTTTTCTTTTTAGCCAAACAATTATCACAAATCCCACAGTCCAAATCACTTGGTTCGCCAAAGTACTTTTGGAGTAATTGCGTCCGACAACGGCTCTTTTGTTGAACGTAACTCACTACAGCCGCGATACGTTGTAAATCTGTCTTATGCTTTTCTTCAATAGCTAAAGCATCAATGGGCATTTGAGAAGCATCAAAACGTGGGGTCGCAAAGCCAAATTGGGGCTTAACTCGTTGTTTTTCATACACAATCATGCCGAGGTCGTGAAGCCCTTGCAGTAGCTTGATTACATCGGTTTCCATTGCGTAATGTTTTTGACCAAGGGCGGTTTCTGAAATGGGTACAAACTGGCTAAATAACTCGCCTCCGTACATACGCAACAAAAGTTTGATAAAACTGTCGTACTGAGGATATTTGAGTTGGAGTTCGTATAAGGAACGGTTATCGACGGTAATATGAATTTTAGAAACGCTATTGTAGGCTTCACTCAGTTGCACAAATCCCTCTTCCTCAAGGAGTTTAATGGCAAAGTGGGTTTCGGAAAGGGGTAAGCCAAATGTGCCTGTAAAGTCTTGTAGGTCAAAGTCGAAGGTTTCAAATTCGCCTCCTCCTACGGGGACTTGATAGTAGTTGGAAAGTGCTTGGTAGACGCGCCGAAGAAAATCAATAGGAGGGTATTTTTGGTCAACATTTCTGGCTAATTCGTCCAAGTCGCGTTGAGCATATAAAGCCACTGCATACGCTCGTTGTCCATCCCGCCCCGCTCTTCCCGCTTCTTGGTAGTAGGCTTCGAGGGTGTCGGGTAAATCAATGTGAATCACCGAACGAACATCGGGTTTATCGATACCCATTCCAAAAGCATTAGTAGCGACCATCACCCGCGAACGGTTACGAATCCAAGCTTCTTGCTTTTCGCTACGTTGTTTGTTAGGAACGCCAGCATGGTAAAAATCAGCCCGAATGCCGTTTCGATTAAGCCAATCTGCGACCTCTTTGGTACGACGACGATTACGGACATAAATGAGGGAGCTTCCTTGTACGTTTTGTAAAATCCGAAGTAATCGTGCGTCTTTGTTTTCTTCAAAAAACGCGGAATACGACAAATTGGCTCGCGCAAAGGTTGATTGGAAAATAGCAGGTTCGCGCATTTCCAATTTCTCACAAATGTCTTTTTTTACGGGGTCGGTGGCGGAAGCCGTCAAGGCAATTAGGGATACCGTGGGAATTAACTGACGGAACGCCGCGATTTGTAAATAGGCAGGTCGAAAATCATATCCCCACTGCGAAATACAGTGGGCTTCGTCGATGGCTAAAAGCGAAATTTTCATTTGCTTGACACGTGCCAAAAAAATATCGGTTCGGAGGCGTTCGGGTGAAACGTACAAAAATTTGGTTGTTCCGTGAATGCAGTTATCAAGTACGATGTCGATTTCGTGCCAATTCATCCCCGAATAAATCGCTGCCGCCATAATGCGCCGCCGTTTGAGTTGCTCTACTTGGTCTTTCATGAGGGCAATTAACGGTGTAACCACGATACAAACGCCCTCTTTGGCCAATGCAGGAACTTGAAAACACACCGACTTTCCTCCGCCAGTAGGGAGTAATGCGAGCGTATCTTGTCCCGATAAAATACTCTGAATAATATCTTCTTGCAGCGGACGAAACGAATCGTAATTCCAGTACTGTTTTAAAATATCGTGAATCATACTTCCCTAACTCCAATCGAGACGCAAAGGTAACAGTTGGGGTGGAAAAACGTGGGATTATTCAAAAAACAAGGCGCGTCAATTGACGCGCCTTGCCATGAGAATACAATATAAGGTTTGCTTATAGACCCAACGATTTCAACACTTCAGTCACTTTTGCAGCTGCTTCTTTGAACTCGATGGCCGAGAAAACTTGCAAACCTGATTCGTTGATGATGCGAGCACCTTCTTCGGCGTTGGTACCTTGCAAACGAACGATGATAGGTACTGGAATGTTTCCAATCGCTTTGTAAGCTTCAACAACCCCTGTTGCCACACGGTCGCAACGAACGATACCACCAAAGATGTTAATCAAGATAGCTTTTACGTTCGGGTCTTTCAAGATGATACGGAAACCAGCTTCAACGGTTTTGGCGTTTGCGCCACCACCTACGTCCAAGAAGTTGGCAGGTTCACCACCTGACAATTTGATAAGATCCATGGTAGCCATTGCCAAACCAGCACCGTTTACCATACAGCCCACATTTCCGTCAAGTTTTACGTAGTTAAGGTTACTTTCACCAGCTTCTACTTCCAAAGGGTCTTCTTCGTTGGTGTCGCGCATATCGGCAAGGTCAGCGTGGCGGAAGAGGGCGTTGTCATCAAGGTTTACTTTCGCGTCAACGGCCAAGATTTTATCGTCTGAAGTTTTCAACACAGGGTTGATTTCAAACATGGCAGCATCAGACTCAATGTACGCACTATAAAGAGCCGAGACAAACTTCACCATTTCTTTGAAGGCATTGCCAGTAAGACCAAACGCAAAAGCGATTTTGCGAGCTTGGAAACCCTGCAAACCTACGCGTGGGTCAACCCACTCTTTGATGATTTTTTCAGGAGTGTGTTCAGCCACCTCTTCGATATCCATACCGCCTTCAGTACTTGCCATGATAACAGGACAGCCTTTGGCACGGTCAAGAAGAATAGACATGTAAAATTCTTTTGGCTCAGAAGTTCCTGGATAGTAAGCATCCTCTGCCAAGAAAATCTTGTTTACTTTTTTTCCTTCAGGGCCTGTTTGGTGTGTCACCAACACGTGTCCGAGGAGGTTCGTAGCCGTTTCATGAGCTTGGTCAGGCGATTTTACCACTTGTACCCCGCGTTGTTCGCTACCTACAATTTTACCCTTTCCGCGTCCACCCGCGTGGATTTGCGACTTCACTACGACAAATTTAGAACCTGTACGTTCTGCGATAGTGTGGTATGCCTCAATAGCACGCTCAGGGGTATCAACCACGATGCCATCTTGGACTCTGACACCGTATTTTTTGAGTATTTCTTTTCCTTGGTACTCGTGGATGTTCATACTATTTTTAGGTGAGTGATTGTAAATTTTTAGTTTGGCCGTGCCAAATTACGCAAAAGTTTTAACTTGATTATTGAATTTCAGCATATAATTCAACGTTATTTGTGAAACTAACCCAAAGTCACTTGCTAAAACGTCTCCTTTATAAATGCTGGAAATACCGCTTTATGGTGTCTGAGCCCCCAATTATTACCATGCAAGGGCTTTATCCACTCCTTTTACTCTTGCTAATGAGTATGGTGGCTCTGACTTACCACATGGTAAGGACACAATTCATTGAAGCCGTAAATTTTTCGCTAGATTGGAATTTGTTTTTGAGTTGGATTCCCCTTATTGTGTCTTTTATTGTTGACATCACAGTGAAGCGATTTGATAAATGGTATGTATGGGTCGGGGTATGGAGTATGGTTTGGGTTTTGTTCTTTCCCAATGCCCCTTACATGATAACAGACCTTGTGCATTTATCAGTCGATATGGGGAGTGATGTTACTTGGCACGATATGATAATGCTATTTTTCTATGCAGAAGTGAGCTTGTTTAATGGTCTTGTGTCTGTCTATTGGATGCATCGTAGTTGGCAAAAGACCTATTCCAAAACCATTGGAAATCTTTTGCTGCTTGTAAGCTTTCCTTTGGCGGGTTTTGGGATTTATCTAGGAAGAGTGCGCCGATGGAATAGTTGGGACATTCTTCATAACCCACAGGAACTTTTTAGTGCCATTTGGCAAAGCCTAACCGACCGAACTGCGTTGATATTGAGTTTAGAGTTTGGAGTCCTTCTTGGAATGCTTTATTTGGTTCTTTGGGCATTACTACGATTTAGAATTAGACACATCAATGACTAAAAAAAGCGCTCGAATATTGTGGAACTTTGGGGTGGTCATGCAGAGCCGTAAAAAACAGTCTATTGACGCTCTTGATGGTAAAGTGTTAAGCCCGCGATTGGGGTTTCCATGATATGCCCAATGGTCATACCTTTGTCGGCAGCAGCGCGTCGAAGGATGTCGTTGTAATAAAAAGCCACAGAGCCTACAAAGTGAATTTTGTACTGGCTGAAATTGGGTAATTTGGCGACGTACTTGTCCAAAAACTCGCCGAAGGCATCATAGACCAATTGATAAGCAAAGGGGTGGTTTCGATTGTCAAAAAGAAATTTGGAATAACTGGCAAAATAGCGATTGGGGAAAGGTTTTTTGTAGGCGTTTTCCAGTACTATTTCCCTCGTAAGTCCATATCGTTTGCTGAACTTTTCGGCCAAGTCGGTAGGCATTTCTTTGTGTAAAAAGGCTAGCACAATTTTTTTTCCTAAATGGCCCCCGCTGCCTTCATCGCCCAACCAAAACCCGAATGAAGGGATTTTGTCAGCGATGTTTTTGCCGTCGTATAAGCAATTGTTGGAACCCGTTCCCAATATACAAGCAATGTCCGCTTGGTGTCCACAAAGGCCACGGGCAGCCCCGAGCATATCACTATCTACTTCAATGTGATGTGCGGTTGGAAAAACGGCTTGTAAACCCCGACGAACAATGGCACATGGCTCTTCGCCCGCGCAACCTGTTCCGTAAAAATAGATTTCAGTAACTTTGCCAACGATTGAAGGCAGGAGATTTTGGCGAAGTTCGTTGGCAATGGAATCTGAATCTTGAAAATAAGGGTTAAGGCCAATGGTCTTTGCCCGTTGAACGTTATTTTCTTTGTCGATAATTCGCCAGTCGGTTTTCGTCGAGCCGCTGTCTGCAATTAGAATCATTTGATGTTATGTTAGAGTTGAAATGGAGGCCTCAATCATTGGGGTAAAGTTGTTTATTTCGTCATCATGAACCAACTCTTTTAAAAAAAAGTTATAGATTAATACCTTCGTAACGATAAAGACCTATAAGGGTTGGGAAACGAAAGTTATATATTATGAATACTGTTCAAAATAAAAAAGTGCGTTTTGAAGATTTAGGCACGATTAATTACCAAGAGGCTTGGGATTACCAAGAACGCTTGTTGGCCGAAGCGGTAGCCATTAAAACTCAAAACCGAAAATATTCTGCTGAGGAACAACAGCCTACCCCTAATCACTTGTTGTTTTGTCAACACCCCCACGTTTATACCCTAGGGAAAAGTGGTCATCAAGAAAACTTATTGATGAATGAAGAACAACTAAACGAAGTCGGAGCGCAATTTTATAAGATAAACAGGGGAGGGGACATCACGTATCACGGGCCTGGGCAACTGGTAGGGTATCCTATTTTGGACTTGGAGAATTTCTTTACCGACATTCACCAATACATGCGGATATTGGAAGAAGCCATCATTTTAACCTGTGCCGATTATGGACTTTCGGCAGGGAGAATAGATGGCTTGACGGGGGTTTGGTTGGGGTACAAAGATGGACAAAATCCTCGTAAAATCTGTGCTATGGGAGTCAAGTGTAGCCGCTGGGTGACAATGCATGGATTTGCTTTTAATGTGAATACCGATTTGAACTTTTTTGGAAACATTATCCCCTGTGGTATAAGCGATAAGGCTGTTACCTCTTTGCAGCAAGAACTTGGTAAAGAGCTATCTATGGGGGAAGTTGCCGAGAAATTAAAAGGGCATTTAGTAACATTGTTTGAGATAGAATTGTGACTTACTGAGATCTGATTCCGAGAACTCTACTTAATTCCGAAAAAGCCTTTACCTGGGCATAACCATGGTGATTTTAACGATGTCTCGAAAAAAATTTAATCGAAAGGTATTACCATAGGTCGAAAAGCCACTTCTGATGAATGAAAGTGGGTCTTTAGCAAACTGTGCTAAGCGCTAATTATTGGACACATAAATAATAGAAAGTTAGAGACTATAATGGTCCCGAAAAACTGGATAGGTACGATAACTTGATTAATTTGTTTCTTATCTACAAAATGTCCAACAATGCCAAAATCAACCCGTCGCATCCACGATGCCTCATTCAAGGCCAAAGTGGTGCTCGAAGCTCTCAAAGGAGCAAAAACACTCGCTCAACTCAGCAGCGAATTTGGTATTCATGCCCAGCGTAAGGTAAGGCACTCAGTTTCTGTCAATGCAATGTGTTTTTCTTTTCGGCTCATGCCTCTAATATAATTAATCTATGCTAATTTTGCACAATTATTTAAACTAGACCTTCCAAGTTCTGGAAACCGGGACGCCCAGTCTTGGGAAGTCAAATCAATTTACTTTCAAAACCACACGCTGATACCTCGTTAATGCTGGCGAGCCGTTATCTTCGACTTCAACGATGATGTGAATAGTATCTCCAATTTGAGCGGATGCTGGAATGGTAATTTCAGCAATGTTCCCTTTTTGAGCGATTAAGACTTCATCTTTACAAGTACCTACTTCTTTGTATTGCCAAAATTTCGACGAAACTGTATTTCCATCGGGGTCAGAAATGGATGGTTTTAAGGTGATTTTTTGCCCTTGTTTCACGGCTAACAGCTTACTAACTACCGAAACCTTCGGCGGATGATTCGCATTTTTAAAGTCTTTAATACACCAATCAGCACGAGCAGCAAAGTCGTTTTGGATGGCTGGAATCCAGCGAGTTTGGGCAAAAGCATCATCCATTTTTTTGGTATAAGGATTAAAATCTACAGCTGCTTTACCATCTTCCCAACGGCTCGGTGTAGTTGTTGACTGCACCAACCGCCCGCCCCAACCGCCATCTTGTGGATTTTCGAGGTTGTTTAAACCCACATCTACCAAGTGTAAAAACGCGGGAGAATCCCCTTCCGAAATAAAATCATACTGGCCAAAACTTCCCCATTGGTTCTTTTTGGCTTTTTCCATGCGGCTGTAAATATCTTCTAGTTCACCTTTGGGAGGGTTTCCATCCCCGTAGCTGTAGTACATTTTCAGGAGCGGCCCGTGGTTATTGATAATTTCGCCCATAAACTTTCCCTGCAAGTAAGAGTGAAGCTCCTCAGGCACAGCTCTTTTCCAAAAGTAGGCAAAACTCCAAAACTGCTTGGAATTGTAATACACTTTGAGCTCTTTCCAATTGGGTTCGATGTATTTTTTGTACGTGGCATCTTGGTCAAGAATCGCGTAAAGAATGGCTTTTTGGCAAACTTTGCTATAAATTTTATCCCATTGTGGGGTATTTTTATAGGTATCTTCAATGCTTTTCAACGCTCGAGCGATGGTGTTCGTCCCGCCCCACACTTGTAAGTAAAGCGGTGTCATGTCATCATCCAATAGCTTAGCTTTGATAAAATCCGACCCTTCCGTGTCTTTGGCCATTTCTCCTTCAAAATCAATATTCCCAATACGTATTCTATCTCTCAAATATTTGTGAGAAGGAAAGTCCTTTGAATGTTTGATAAGGTTTGGGTACACTTTTCCGTAGGCGTCCACCAAATCATATATCCATTGCTCTCCTGGCCAACGGAGCTCGGTACGTTCACCGTACAGTTTTTTGGTCATTTCCATTTCCGACGTAAATTTTGTACCCTTACCGTCGCCTTTATAATGCCATTGTGAACTGCTCACAATCAGTCCCTCCACCTTGTATTCATTGGTATAAAGTAACATTCGAATAAATGAATCCACATCATCCAATTCTCCGTCGGTAGTGATGATGGTACGAGGCTTGGAATCTTGGGTAAAACCTATGTTAGCTTCCCCAATAATGAGGGCACACAAGAGCAAAATGCTTTTTTTCATTGACTTTGGTTTTTATATCGTTAGGCTAAAAAACTACTTTCCTCTCACTTCGATAATCACTCGTTGATATTTGGTTAGTGCAGGAGTTCCATCATCCGTTGCTTCTATAACAATATGAATCGTTTGACCCGCAGTAGCATCTTTTGGTACAATAATTTCAGTTTGCAATGACTCCGAATGATTGATTTCAACCTGATTCGGGTAGCTTCCTGCGGGTAATTGTAGCCACTTCACCGACACTTTGTTGCCATCTGGGTCAGAAACAATGCCATTTATTTTTACTTTTTGACCCGTATTTGCCATAATTTTAAGCGGCCCTTGAATACCCACGTTCGGCTCGTGGTTAGCATCTGAAAACTTAGCAGTCACCGCCCATTTCATACGAGCTGCAAAACTATTTTGTGCCTTCGCGAAAAAGTCAGGAAACGGAATCGCATCGGTTGAGCTGGTTTTCTCCAAGTTGCTTAGCTGTTGCGCCATTTGGTCGGCGCTACCTTCACCCGAAAACGAAAACATCGGACCAGTATCTGTTTTTGATCTACCACCCCAACCACCGTAACTGCCTCTTTCATACGCACGTAGGCCATTACCTAACATATTCATAAACGTATGGTTATCGCCTTCTCCGAGCCACGAGCCTTTTTCTTGGGGCGGCATCCAAACAAAATACCCCATTTTTTTCAATTCTTCACTAGTATAGCCCGAGAGCCCAAAATAATCTACCATATCCCCCTTCACCATCTGTTTTCCATCGCCCCAAACTCTGTATAGATGCCCCAATGCCCCACGCGAAATAACGTTTTGGCTCATCCAAGCAGGCGTAAGCAAAAGTTTATTAGTTTCGTTGGCTCTGATTTGCGCTCCGTAACCATAATTGGGGCTATTACTAAACTGACGGTATTCTATCTCAGGCCAATTAGGTTTGATATAATTGGCGTAAGTATCGTCTTGGTCGCCTGAAGGAAGCAATACTACTTTTCTAGCAATTTTGCTTTTGATAGTAACCCAATCGGTGGTAAACTGGTATTGGTCTTGAATGGATTTCAAGGCCCTTGCTATGGTACTAGCACCACCCCAATTGGTAATATAAAGCTGGCCTGGTTTGTCATCTAAAATAGCTGATTTTATCAAATCCGACCCTGGGGTATCTTTGGAATAATCACCGTCAAATTCAATGTTACCGTAACGAATCTTTGACTTTAAATAATCAGGGGCTGGATAGTCTTTGTGATGTACCTTAAGATTGGGGTATGACTTGGTGTAAGCATCAACAATATCATGAATAAATCGCTCGTCTTTTGCCCATCTCCACGACTCGCACGGACAGGCATTCATGCCAAAGCGGTCGTATTCTCTTCCTGGCACGTACCATTTTGTTCCTTTGCCATCGCCTTTCCAGTGAAACATACTGCTGGCATACACCAGTCCTTCGATTTGAACATCAGTGCTGTATAAAATAAATCGAATCAATGAATTATTATCATCCAACTCTGGGTCGGCTGTGATGATGATTCTAGGTTTGGCTTCTACCTGCGCAACTAATTGATTATTAGAAAAAAGTAACAAGCAATAGGCACAAAATATTTTATAAAATTTACTCATTCTTAGTTTGAGGGTTTATTGATACATGGATGGATGTTCAATGCGCCATTTTTCAACTACTTGAAACACAACGGAACAAATTCGGACAAATACAATCTCCATGAATTCCAGTCGTGATTTCCGATGTTTTCACGGTAAGTGTATTTAAAGCCAATTTCGTCATAGACTTTTCTCAATTCTACCCCACTTTTATAAAGAAAATCATCCGTTCCCATACCAATCCAATACACTTTAGGATGAGCGTTTTGAAGAGCTTTAAGTTTGGTGATATACCCAGCTTTGTCGAAATTAGAATCGTTTCGGGCTGCTGACCACAAACCCATACTCATAACACCAATGTATTTAAACATCGTGGGGTTATCATTAGTCGTATTTTGGGTATGAAATCCTCCCATCGAAAAGCCCGTAATGGCACGGTGATTGGCATCTGCTATTACCCGATAATTACTTTCAATATAAGGGATTACATCTTGAACCAAACTCTGCTCGAATTTTCCTCCCGCCATGGCCCCAATCCCTGTGTTGTCTTTTTTTCCTTGAAAGGCTGTTCTATCCAAAGGAGCACCGATGTTGTTTACATCACCATTGGTAATGACCACAATCATTGGCTCTGCCTTACCCGCAGCAATCAGATTGTCAATGATATAATTGGCTCGACCACGACTAACCCAAACCTCCTCATCGCCTCCACCACCGTGTAACAAATACATTACGGGGTATTTTTTATTACTTTTATCATACCCTGGAGGTGTATAAATAAACATACGGCGTTGCGGTGCACCAATCGTGGGTGAATCATACCAAACCGCTTTTAAATCGCCATGCGGAACAGGTTTTACATCAATAATATCACCCAATCCACCTGGTACCATCAATCGGCTTTGTATCCAAGCACCGTCTCGAGTTACAGCTTTATTGAGAGGGTCAAGCATCGGTAAGCCGTCAACTACGATGTCGTATTCATACATATCAGAGGGGATCGGACCCACTTTTACTTCAAAAATCGAGTCTTTTTTAACCATCTCATTTGGTTTAAATCCTCTCGACCAAGTACCTACAACTTGTACTTTAGTCGCATTGGGGGCTTTGATTCTGAAAATGACCGAATTATCAGGCAAAACCTCTGGCGAAGTGATGTTGCTTGGGCGACGTTGGGCATCTACTAATAAAGGTGATGCCAATAATATAGCACCCAACCCTACATTTTTAAGTTTTTTTAAAAGTAAATTTGTCTTTTTCATATTTTATACCAATCTGTATTATTCAAAGAAATTATTTGATTTATTTTTTATTGCACAAATAAAAGCAAATTTTTTATTACGTTTAATTTTACTTTTATTTTTTTTATTTTCTTTTTGAGTTTTTGTATTTATTTTTTTCCTTATTTTAACCAAGCCCAACGCTTTGCCCAATCCGTCAGATACACCTCACGGTATTTAGAAATGGTTCGAGCTCCTTGTTGTTCTCCTAAAAACAAAGTAGGGTTGGGTAAATCGCTGTACCAATTTTTACCAAGTGCATAGTCATTTTTATTGGGTTTTCCTGGCCAAGGTACTGTACTGACATACGCCCCCTTTTGCCCATCCAATTCCTTGATTATACTGTGAAGTACGTAATTTCCAATTTCAGGTTTTTTTGAGGAATAACGTACTGAATACACGCCATTCCCTAAATAATACCCAGGCCATTGTTGATTTTGCGCTTCCAACGTAAAACAGGTTGAGTCTTTGGAAATAGATAACACAGGCCCTTTGAATCGCCATTCTATAATTCCGTAGGCTGGAATAGAGTCGGCAGTGGTGGTATTTCGTTCAAAAATAGTTCTTGAACTTCGGTGAATGGGAGCAAATTGACCTCCCCAACTTTCGCCTTTAGGATTCGACGGATTTCCAACCATCAAATAGGCCAACGATGGCGTATCGCCCATTTTGATATGCCCTTTGTAATAATTAACAAAATCTGCCCCCATGGCTCCGTGGCCGCTCACAAAGTTCTCATAATAAGCCCCTCCACTCATATTTTTAGGCGCATTTTCGTCTTCCATAAACCAGCCTCTGTAGGTAGCATTCGCCTCAATCATCCACAGATTTGGGTGGTGTTCCACAAGGTATGAATAGGCATTGACGCTCCATTTTTTGTTAGGGCCTCCAATCCAATACACCTTTATGTTCTTCTCAATTTCGGGCGCATCATGCAGCGCCTGCGCAAGGTCTTCTAAACCACCCCATACCAGTACCCAAAGCGGCTGTTTATTTTTCTTTTTGGCACATTTTACAATCCATTCAGACCCTTCTGTAGGATTTGAATACCCTTTGTAAGGTGCTTCCAGAATGGCTCCCTGCTTGCAAACTTGGCGTAGTTGAACTGGGTGTGTTAAATTTTTATTGCTGACTACCAATTGTGGATAGTCTTTTTGGTAAAGGTCAATCATATTTAATAAATCGTTCTTTCGTCCTTTGCCAAATGGCGACGAAATCAACCCTTCGATATCAAACAAATCAGAATACATCATCAGGTGTATCATAGATTGGTTATCGTCAGGGTCGGTTCCCCCAATGTCAGTGCTGACAATAATGCGAGGCTTCTCGTTAGGTTGTGTCCATATGGAGTAGGTAATTCCATTTGAAAGAAGAAGCAATGCCATTACAAATTTAACAGTGCGGAGAAGCATATTATTATTTTTTACGATTTTGCTGATTAAACAGCAAAAAATTATCTTTTTGTTGTATTTATTTGAAATAATTCGCAATTATAAAAGATAAAAAAGAAAATTATCGAAAATAAACCTAACTTTTCAAAGTTTATTCATTTTCTCACTTGTTCCTTTTCGACTACAGCAGCAACGAGGCCAAAAAAGGCAGGTATGTTTACCAAAAACAACTTGGTCAATTTCAGTGGCTCATCTACTTATGACTCCTCAAAGGAAAAGTATAATTTTTTGATTTAGAGTTTATTTTATCCAATATTTTTTGCTTTTTTTACATAAGAGCGTCTTCAGAGCTTTTTTAGTCAACCCACTGTTCACATCTTAACTTTTCGCCACTCCTTATGTCGATTAAAGTTGCTATTTCCCACAAAACAAAATACCTCTTCGACCGTAGCGTATCTCTTTCCCCGCACGTGTTTCGTTTACGGCCTGCACCTCACTCAAGGACGCCTATCGAAGGGTACTCATTTAAAATTTCGCCCAAAAATCATTTTATCAATTGGCAACAAGACCCCTTTGGTAATTACCAAGCAAGGGTTGTTTTTCCCGAAAAAACAACCGAATTAAGCATCGAAGTGGAAGTTATTGCCCGATTACAGGTTATCAATCCTTTTGATTTTTTTGTGGAAGAATATGCCGCAAAGTTTCCCTTTAAGTATGACGAAATGCTCAGTAAAGAGCTTATTCCGTATCTGGAAGCGCGCGAAGTGGGGCCTTTGCTTGTGGATTGGATTGCCAAAAATAAAATTTCGACCGACATCAACACCGTTGATTACTTAGTTCATCTCAATCAACGCATTTTTAGCGACTTATTTTACAATGTACGTATGGAGCCTGGCGTACAAACGTGTGAAGAAACCCTGACCAAATTGAGCGGTTCGTGCCGCGATTCGGCTTGGTTATTTGTACAAGTGCTTCGTCATTTGGGGATTGCGGCTCGCTTTGTTTCGGGCTATTTGGTTCAATTAACCCCTGATGTTAAGTCGCTAGATGGCCCCTCTGGCCCTGAAAAAGATTTTACCGATTTACACGCTTGGGTGGAAGCGTATATCCCAGGTGCTGGCTGGATAGGTTTAGACCCTACTTCGGGACTCTTTGCCAGCGAAGGCCACATTCCGCTTTGTTGTACTCCCGACTACGCAAGTGCGGCTCCCGTTACAGGCGCTACTGATGTTTGTGAAGTGGCTTTTGAATTTGACAACCAAGTGTTTCGAATTCACGAAGACCCACGGGTAACACGACCTTACAGCGAGTCGCAGTGGGAGGCCATCATGCAAGTGGGCAATACCGTCGAAAAAGACCTACAAGAAGGCGATGTACGCCTCACCATGGGTGGCGAACCTACCTTTGTATCGATTGACGATTACGAATCTCCCGAATGGAACTCTTCTGCCGATGGGCCACTTAAACGCAAACTGGCGTATGATTTGGCCTTACGACTTAAAAACCGATTTGCCCACGGTGGATTACTCCATTTTGGACAAGGTAAATGGTATCCTGGAGAGCTTTTCCCACGTTGGCAATACGCACTTTACTGGAGAAAAGATGGCCAATCTATGTGGAAAAATGATGTACTAATTGCGAAAGAAGAAGGACAAAAATACTCGTTCAAAGATGCCGAACGTTTTGCCATTGAATTAACAAAATACCTCGGCCTTCCTACCAACAACTTAATCCCTGTTTACGAAGACCCTATTTATTGGATTCTAGAAGAGGGTCGTTTACCTGTCAACGTTGACCCATTAAAAACCAACCTCAAAGACTCGGTACAGCGCCAAACGCTGGCAAACGTATTGGAAGAAGGGCTTAATAATCCTGCGGGTTTTGTATTGCCTGTCCAGTGGAGTTGGTGGACACAAAACTGGGTGAGTTGTACGTGGGAATTTCGTCGCAAAAACTGCTTTCTTATTCCAGGCAATTCGCCCATTGGACTCCGTCTACCACTCGAATCCCTTCCTGTGGTTGCCAAAAATCGTCGAGAAAGCCCCGTTGACCGTAGCCCATTTGAAGACGTAGAGCCGTTGGATGATTATCACGAAATAGCCTTCAAACGCTATGGTAACGAAGCTCCCCCTTACCAAGCCCCTGTCCCATCACATCCGTCGGAAGAAGACGAAACCGCAACAAAACAAGGCAATGGGTTGCTGTTTGAAGTCGATACGTTTAAAACGGCGCTTTCAGTAGAAGAACGTGACGGTATCATTTATGTGTTTCTTCCTCCTACCGACTACCTTGAACATTACCTCGATTTGGTGGCGTCGATTGAAAATACGGCCGAGCGGCTTCAACTTCCAGTTCGGATTGAAGGATACACACCTCCCTCAGACCATCGTTTACAAAAACTCATCGTTTCGCCAGATCCAGGGGTAATTGAGGTCAATATCCACCCGTCTCGGACTTGGCAAGAACTCGTCGACAATATGAGTTCGCTCTATGAAGAAGCATTTTTGGCACGGCTTGGTACCGATAAATTTATGGTAGATGGCCGCCATACAGGTACAGGCGGAGGCAACCACGTAACCATTGGTGGTGCCAAACCCTCAGACAGCCCTGTTCTTCGACGCCCCGATTTGCTACGAAGTTTGGTTACGTATTGGCAGCATCACCCTGCGTTGAGTTACTTGTTTGCAGGGCCTTTTATCGGTCCAACAAGTCAAGCTCCTCGCATTGATGAAGGTCGAGATGAGCGGTTGTACGAAGTTGAAATTGCCTTTGATCAAATTCCAGACGGAGGCAATGTTCCTTTCTGGATTGTAGATAGAGTCTTCAGAAACTTGTTGGTAGACATTACTGGCAATACCCACCGAACTGAATTTTGTATCGACAAACTGTACTCACCCGATTCTTCTACGGGGCGTTTAGGAATCTTAGAATTTAGAGCGTTTGATATGCCACCTCATAAGCACATGAACTTGGTACAGAGCTTGTTGGTGCGGGCATTGATTGCCAAATTCTGGAAACAACCTTACAAGAAAAAGCTGATTCGATGGGGAACCGAGCTACACGACCGCTTTTTGTTACCCCACTTTGTGTACCTTGATATGGTAGACATCGTTAACGACCTAAAAGCAGCAGGTTATGCGTTTGATATTTCGTGGTTTGACGCCTTTTTTGAATTCCGTTTTCCTCATTATGGAACAATCACCGTCGATAATATCCAATTAGAACTTCGGCTTGGCATTGAACCTTGGCACGTGCTAGGCGAAGAATTATCTAATTCAGGTACGGCCCGATTTGTAGATTCGTCGCTTGAGCGCGTTCAGGTCAAAGTCAGTGGTTTTGTGGAAGATAGACACATCTTGGTTTGTAATGGCTGCCGTGTGCCATTGCGCGCAACTGGTGTTAAGGGAGAATATGTAGCAGGTATTCGCTACAAAGCATGGAATCCGCCGTCGGCTTTGCACCCAACGATTGGGGCAGATGCACCGTTGGTATTTGATATAGTTGATACCTGGAACAACCGAGTCGTAGGTGGCTGTACCTATTTTGTTTCCCATCCAGGGGGGCGCAGTTTTGATACGTATCCTGTTAACAGTTACGAGGCAGAATCTCGTCGTATTAGCCGCTTTTGGGATTTTGGGCATACCCCATCAGCCACGAGTCAAACGGTGGAATTCATCCCAACCCCCACAGCTTCCGTATCGAGATTTATGGCAGAAAATAAAAAAGACCTCAAAGTCAATACACCTGTTGAGCTCATCAACCCTGAATACCCAAACACGCTAGATTTAAGGCGTTTTTGGCGGGCACGCTAGGTGGGAACGGTTCTTCTTTACGGGCAGTAGGGCAGTAAGTGGTAGATAAATTAGTAAAATTTAGACAAATCTTGCTTATTTACCACTTACTACTGCCATTCGTTTTCAACAAACTCATTCTCAATTACCCGAATTTGATGCTTACTGATACCCAAACAAGTTTACTCCAATCCTACAAACGCGACATCAACTCCTACGATGAAGTCATTGGAACCGATGGCCTTGTAAAACCTCATTGGCAAAAACTGTTTGATTCACTCCAAAAATTGGGGCTAAAAGAGCTCGATTTTCGGAACCAAGAAATCATCAACCGACTACGCGAAAACGGAGTTACTTACAATGTTTATGAAAGTACGGATGGCCTCAATCATCCCTGGCAACTCGACCCCATTCCTTTTTTGATTGAAGAAAAAGAATGGCAGCAAATTTCAACAGGGCTTAAGCAAAGAGTTCAGGTGCTTGACCTAATCTTTAGGGATATTTATGGGCCACAACGATTGGTACGTGACGGGATTCTTCCCCCTGAACTTATTTTTGACAATACTGGATTTTTGCGGCCTTGTTTTGACGTAAAACTCCCATCAGAAAATCAACTTTTGTTGTACGGAGCTGATTTAGCGCGTGGCCCCGACGGAAGAATGTGGCTGATGGACAACCGAACCCAAGCTCCGTCAGGTTCGGGGTATGCACTCGAAAATCGACGCATTATGAGTAAGTTATTGCCCGAACTTACCGACGGGATGTTTGTTGAACGACTTTTCCCTTTTTTCAACACGTTTCACCAACGAGTAGTGAGTATTGCTCCACATACCAAAGAAAACCCTAATGTAGTTTATTTGACTCCAGGCTCTAATAACGAAACTTACTTTGAACACGCCTACCTAGCCTCTTACTTGGGATATACACTTGCCCAAGGTGACGATTTGGTCGTTAGAAATGGATATGTATGGCTCAAATCGTTGGAAGGACTTGAAAAAATCGACGTCATTATTCGCCGCGTTGATGACGAATGGTCAGACCCGCTCGAACTTCGCGAAGATTCTCGTTTGGGGGTACCGGGTTTGCTTCATTCCATTCGTTCGGGTAAAGTCGCAGTCATCAATCCTCCTGGAGTGAGTGTCCTCGAAAATAGCGCCCTGCTTGCATTTATGCAGTCATGTTCAAAATACTTTTTACAACAAGATTTGCTCATGCCTTCTATTGCTACATGGTGGTGTGGACAAAAAAAAGAACTCACTTTTGTACTTGAAAACCTCCCTCGCCTCATTGTAAAAAAAGCCAATCGTAAACAAAAAATGCGGTCGGTATACGGGCGAACCCTTTCTAAAGAGGAACTTGAAAAACTTCGGCAAGAAATTAGTAAGGCTCCTCACGAATATGTTGCTCAGGAGGAAGTAAGTTTATCAACGACCCCCTCGTTGGTAAATGGCAAAATAGAGCCTAGACTAGCCTCCCTCAGGGCCTTTATGGTTTCGAATGGTAACGATTATTACATGATGCAGGGTGGCCTTACACGTAGCTCGGCAGAAAAAGATCGTTACGTTATTTCCAACCAATATGGAGGGATTTCAAAAGATACTTGGATTGTTTCTGATACTGTTCCAGTAGCCTCCGGTCGGATGCTTTCGACGGTTCGAAATACTTCCCCATCTCATAATACCCTTCCAAGCCGAAGCGCCGAAAATTTATTTTGGGCTGGAAGATATGGTGAACGAGCCATGTCGTTGACCAAATTTTTGCGCATTGTTATTAGCGCCATCAACGAAAACGTCGATTTTAGAGGGTCATTTAAGTTGGAATACATTGATATTTTGCTCAAATCGACCACACACCTTACCCTTACCTATCCTGGGTTTACTGACGAAAAAAACGAACAAATTCGCGAGAATCCGTACATAGAACTGGGGAATTTGGTCAAAAACACACAAAAATTGGGCACAGTAGCCTCCAATGTGCAGTCTTTTTTAAATAGTGTTTTAGCCGTAAGTGACCGTTGGAACCAAGATACCCGACGCGTACTAACGTTGCTTGAAAATAGTCTCAAAAAGACCAATAGCCTCGATATTCATAACCACAACACTGTTCAAAAACTCTTGGACAAACTTCACGGGCGGTTTTTCACTTTTTTTGGAACACTTTCTGAAACCATGCCCCGTGACCACGCCTATCATCTTTTTGAAGCAGGGAAGTTGGTGGAGCGTATTTTAGCAAAAATCAGTGTATTGCGTTCTTGTTTCAGTTTCAAGAATGACGAAAATACGGAAAATGAATTGATGGAAGCAGTCCTGACTAACCATTATTTATTGGTACATTATCGTCACCTTTACAAAAGCAGTTTTAATCTTGAAACAATGCTTGATATGGTGCTTTTGGACGAAAAACTGCCCTATTCTTTAGCTCACCAACTTGACACACTTAGTCGGTGTTTGGCTCAACTTCCAAAAGTAGCCCCCAATCAACGACTCAATCTAGCAGAAAAAGCCGTACTCGATGCATCTACTCAGTTGAGATTATCCGATTTGAACAAACTCACTACTTGTTCGTCCAGTAAAGCGTATCGAAAAGAATTAGAGCAGCTTCTTTCTCGAATCTCTAGTCTCGTTTCTTCTGTCACCATTAGTCTTACCGACACCTATTTTGCCCATACCGTTATTCAGTCTGTGTTGGTAGAAAAATCTGAAAACGACACCACCCATGAGGTATAAACTCACCCACCGCACCAAATACAACTACCAAGGAAGCGTCAATACCTATCACAGTGTGGTGTGCTTGCAACCTCGCCAACTGGAATCTCAAATATGCCGAAATTTCGCTTTGCAGATTTTACCTACCCCCGCTGAAGTGGTCTCGAGGATTGATTTTTTTGGGAATACGGTACATTATTTTTCGATTGATGTTTCGCACAAAGAATTGGTCGTGGTTGCTGAAAGTGATGTAGAGAGCTTTGCCAAACCACCCCTCGATGAAAGCAAATCGATGACATACCAAAACGCCAAAAATCACATTTGGCAAACTCGTTCGGTAAAAGTTGAACTACTACAATATTTGTTAACAAGCCCTTTTATCAGTTGGGACGAAGCAATTACCCAATTCGCTCAACGTTTTTTTTTGCCTGACTTACCGCTTTACAGTTGTGTAAAAGCTCTTTGTCAAGCCATTTTTAATGAGTTTAAGTTTGACTCCAATTTCACAACGGTGCATACTCCGCTCCAAACCGTATTAAAAGAAAGAAGGGGGGTTTGTCAAGACTTTTCGCATTTGGCTATTGCAAGCCTCCGTAGCATGGGCATACCTGCACGCTACGTGAGTGGCTACCTTGAAACCTTGCCTCCTCCTGGCAAAAAAAAATTGCAAGGCTCCGATGCCTCTCATGCGTGGGTGTCTGCCTTTATCCCACCTTTTGGGTGGTGTGAGTTTGACCCTACTAACGACATCATTCCACAGGAAAGGCACATCGTTACTGCCTATGGTCGTGATTATAGCGATATAGCCCCTTTAAAAGGCATTATTTTCAGTTCGGGTAAGCATACGTTATCGGTAGCAGTCGACGTAATTCCTAAGGGTGGGTAATAATTGGACTACATCATTTTTTGATTTATCCCAATAACCCTATCTTTGACCCCAAAACTCATTCAGAATATCAGATATGCAGGATCTTTTGGAGAAACTAGGTGTACTTTGGCAGAAAATCATCGCTCCTATTCAAAAAGTTGGAAGGTGGCTACTAGCTTTATTGTACCAACTACTCGCCAAAATCGTTGGGCAGGAGCGTCTCAACGAATGGGAAGGCCAATATCAACAATTGACCACACGCCTTTGGGACAAATATTACGAATACGTCGACGTTAAATCTCCTTATTATCAGCCTATTGTTAAGGTCTGGAAAACGTTATTTTATGGTTTTGTCGCTTTTGCTTTTTATATTTTTTGCGTTGAAACCAATTTCCTATGGTTGTGCGGAAGTATGCCTAGCGTAGAGGAATTACAAAATCCAAAAGTAGCGCAAGCGTCCGAAATTTACTCTGCCGACGGAAAGTTAATTGGTAAGTTATATACTGAAAATCGTACCCCCGTTGATTTCGACAGCTTATCTCCCTACCTTATCAAAGCCCTCATTGCCACGGAGGATGCCCGCTTTTATGAGCACTCTGGTATCGACTCGCGCGCGCTTTTCGGGGTAGCCGTCGGAATTTTAAAAGGAGGTGAACGCGGCGGAGGAAGTACAATCACTCAGCAGTTGGCCAAAAAACTGTTTCGCACGCGTCGTAAATCAGCCCGTGGTTTATTGGGGTATATTCCTTTGGTAAGAACGATTGTCATCAAGACAAAAGAGTGGCTAACTGCTATTCGTCTCGAACGAAATTTCTCAAAAGAGGAGATTTTGACCATGTATTTTAATACCGTCGATTATGCCAATAATACGTACGGGATTAAAACGGCTGCACGGTTTTACTTTGATAAATCAACGTACGACCTCAATATTCAGGAGGCTGCCGTTCTGGTTGGGTTACAAAAAGGAACGACCCTCTACAATCCCGTTAAAAACTATGAACGCTCATTGACTCGTCGAAATACGGTAATGAATCAAATGGTGAAATATGGCTATTTGAAACAGTCAACGGTGGATTCTTTGTCAAAAACTCCGATTGAATTAAAACTCACCCCAGAACGATTCAATGATGAGAACGACGAATACGCGATTTACCAGTATTTTAACGGTAGTGTCGAGGAGTTTATGGAAAAATGGGGCGAAGAAAACGATTATGACCCCTATAAAGACGGTTTGAAAATCTACACTTCGATTGATTCAAGAATGCAAAAATATGCCGTGGAAGCAACGTATGAGCGGATGAAAATTCTCCAAAAAATGTTTGAAGACCACTGGCCTAATCATCAAAATCCTTGGCGTGATGAAAAAGGGGAAGAAATTCCTAACTTTTTGACCGATGTAGCCAAGCGGACCGACCGTTACAAGTCTTTATCGAAGCGTTTTGCAAAACTTGACTCAGCCGTTCGGCAAGACTCGATATGGTATTACATGAACAAAAAAGATACCATGACCGTCTACGATTGGAAGACAGGACGCGAGAAAAAGGTCATAATGAGTTCGATTGACTCACTTAATTACTATAAACGTATCCTTAGAGCTGGTATGATGGCCATGGACCCTTATACAGGGCAAATAAAAGCATGGGTAGGTGGTTTGAATTATAAATTCTTCAAATACGACGCCGTCCAACAAGGCAAACGCCAGCCAGGGTCTACCTTCAAGCCTTTCGTGTATTGCGCTGCCATTGATAGTTCTACGTTCAACCTTTCGCCCTGTGACAAGATGGTAGACGAGCCTTTTGAAATTAAAGTTCGTGAAAAAGTCAGAGGAAAAGATACCACCCGCGTTTGGCGCCCCAAAAACTCCACAGGAGGGTTTACATACCAAGAACTTACATTACGTAGAGCTTTGTCCCGCTCGATTAACTCCGTCACGGCGCACCTTACCAGTCGAATCGGCGCGCAATCGGTCGTAAACTATGCCCGTAAGTTGGGCATTACCTCAGCCCTAAAACCCGTGGCCTCCATCGGCCTTGGGCCTTTTGACGTGTCGCTTTTTGACATGGTAACGGCTTACAGTGTATTCCCTAACCACGGCAAACACACCGACCCCATCCTTGTGACGCGTATTGAGGATGCCAACGGAAGTGTAATCACCAGTTTTGTCCCCAAAAGTAAGCAGGTGATTAGCGAAGAGTCGGCCTTTTTGATGGTTCACATGCTCAAAGGAGGAATTGAAGAACCAGGAGGTACGTCCCAAAACCTGTGGACGTTTGGGAGTTTATTCAAAAAAGGATTTGAGGTAGGCGGTAAAACAGGTACCACCTCCAACAACTCAGACGGCTGGTTTATGGGCATTACCAAAGACCTTGTAGTGGGTGCTTGGGTAGGCGGCGACGACCGTAGTATTCACTTCCGAAGTACTAGTTTGGGCGAAGGAGCCAAAACCGCTCTTCCACTCGTTGGGCGTTTCCTGGAAAAGGTGTACGACCATACCAACCTTGGCTATACCCGTGGGCCTTTCCCGAAACCAACCATCGCCACTTTGAAAATAAAAAGCTCCCTCAATTGTGCCCCTTCGTCACCGATTGAAAACATCCCAGATTCGACTAGTACCCTCAATGACACGTTGAGGATGTTGCCTCCTTCTTTTGATGAAAGTAGCCAAGAACCCGACGTGCCCGCAGACACAACCAATTCCAGATAAATTTCGACTTACTTTAATAAACTCCCTGTTGCTATGGTAGCAGGGAGCTTTTGTGCCAGTATTTTGCTTCTGACTCTTTTCAAAGTTTTGACATATACTCACGCTTAGAATATAAAAAAGGGTTACTTTGGGTGGAGTAAGTTGTCTGGTTTAGCGATGGTTATCCAGAAATCTTTTGTATTCTTCGGGGGTATCAAGATCAATGTTCCCCGCTTCGAAAGTAAGAAGATGAGTTTCATCTAGATGGTTCATCAACACTGGTTTGGCCCCTTTATCGCCTTTAAGGTTAAGTAATTCATCAAAAAGCGAGCGGTCAAATAACGCAGGAACTCCAATTTGGTCACCATAACGACAAGCAACAATTCGAGGACTTTTGGTTTGGTAAATTTTTATCATTCGCTCCAGTAACGAAACCGAAATATAAGGCTGATCACAGACTAGCATAATGACGGCCTCTATGTTTTTAAAAGTCATGTATATGCCTGCAAGCCCCATTTTGACCGAAGAGGCCATCCCTTCGTGCCACATCGGGTTGTCTATGACGGTCAACGGTAAATCAATAATTTCAGGAGCAATTTGTGCCTTATTGGCACCAATAACCAGCACAATCGGGTAACAGTCGGTGGCAAGGGCAATTTCGGCTGTGTGATGGATAAGGCTTTTTCCTTCAACTTCTAAAAGTTGTTTGGGGGAACCCATCCGTTTTGATTCCCCCGCTGCGAGTATAATAATTCCTATTTTTTTCAATGGTTTGTATGATTAGATTAGAATTTCGTTCCAGTTATAACCTACTTCAGTTAAGAAAAGACCACAAGCAGGGGCTTGAGCTGCCGCGTTTTTGCGGTTTTTGGAGATAATAATGGCTTCAAACTCATTCAATTCGAGTTTCCCACGCCCAACCTCCAAGAGTGTTCCTACAATAGCGCGAACCATTCCTCTCAAGAAACGATTAGCTTTTATATGAAACGTAATGCCCGACGGGGTCTGTTCCCAATAGGCGTACTCGATTTGGCAAATGAACGTTTTTACGTCGGTATGAATCTTGCTAAAACATTCGAAATCTTCGTATTTGAGAAGAAGTGCAGCAGCTTCATTCATTTTCTTAACCTCTAATATGGGGCGACAAACGTGGGCTAAGTCCATTAAAAACGGGTTTCTCTGGAATATAATACGGTATTGATAACACCGATGTATAGCCACAAAGCGAGAGTGTACGTTGGTCTTAACAGGAATGAGTCGCCTGACCAAAATAGCATTGGGTAAAACACTATTGATGCTATGAACAATTCGTTCAGGTTGAGCTAAGGGAGTTTCCAAGTCAAAATGGGCAAATTGCTGTTCGGAGTGGACGCCAGCATCGGTGCGGCTACTTCCAATAATTTCGACAGGGTGACGAAGAATCACCCCAAATGCCCGTTCAAGTTCTTCTTGAATTGTGGTGGCGTTGGGCTGTTTTTGCCATCCGTGGTAGTCAGTGCCTCGGTACGAAAGTTCCAAAAAATAACGCATGGTGCAAAGATAAATTGAATTCAAATAAGCAAGTGAGGTATTCTCAAAACGATTCTGTCTTTAAACTTTCGGAAAGTTGGTTTAACTTTGCAACCTTCACAATAAATAAAGCCTGATTGGTGTTTAATAATCAACCAAAGACAATTCTACCGACGGCTTGTTGACCTTGAAGTATTGTTATTATTCTAATTATATTTCCATTTTGTATAGTAACTTATTTTGTATCCTGACTCAAAAAGAAGTTCAAATGAAGTATTATTCATACGTCGTCGCTGCATTAGTGAGTGGTATCACGGCCTGCACTACCTCCAAACCAGTACCACCGTCATCTCCATCTCCATCAGAACCAACCCTTCTGATCATCGGAGGAAAAAAAATTACCACCGACGAATTTTTTCAGTCTTTTACCAAAAATCAATTTTCTGACGATACGACCAAACCTACAAGCATTAGCGAATACTTACAGCTTTACACTAATCTCAAGTTAAAAGTACTGGCGGCTCAAAGTGAAGGTCGTGATACGACTGCGAGTTTTAAGGAAGAAATGACTTCGTACCGTCAAC
The DNA here is from genome assembly GCA_023254175.1 of Runella sp. Classification (GTDB taxonomy): domain Bacteria; phylum Bacteroidota; class Bacteroidia; order Cytophagales; family Spirosomataceae; genus Runella. Next base: position 42,928 of record JALQYJ010000066.1, read on the forward strand.
AACTTGCTCAGCCGTACTTGACGGACAAAGTGCTGGTAGATAACTTGGTAGCCGAGGCGTATGAGCGAATGAAGCAAGAAGTACGAATTTCGCATATTCTGATTCCCGTTTCTTTGGAAGCATCACCCGCCGATACCTTAGCAGCTTTTCGAGCTATTAGTGAGCTTCGAGGACGAATTATTCAGAAAGAAATAGATTTTGAGAGTGCAGCCAAAGAATTTTCAAAAGATCCAGTTTCGGGGCCTAGGGGTGGCGATTTGGGAAGCTATTTCACTGTTTTTAAAACGGTTTATTCTTTTGAAACTGCGGCCTATTCACTCCCTATTGGGCAAGTTTCAGACCCAGTTCGTACCCGTGCGGGTTATCACCTTATTAAAGTAACAAGCAGACGCCCTGCAAGAGGGAAAATTCAAGTCGCGCATATCTTGGTAAGTGTCACTCCCAGTGCTACTGAGGAGGGTAAAGTGGCTGCAAAAACAAAAATCGACAAAGTAGCTGCCTTGTTGCAGCAAGAGGCATGGGAGATTGTATGTCGTGATTACTCAGATGATGTAACTACCAAAAATGAAGGAGGGGTACTCCGTGAATTTGGCGTCAGCGAAATGGTGCCTGAATTTGAGGATATGGCACATTCGTTGAAATCGCCAGGCGATATTTCGGCTCCTTTCAAAACCAATTATGGATGGCACATCGTTAAGCTGATTTCTAAAAAACCGCTTGAAACATTTGTGGAAGCTTCACCCCAATTACGTCAAAAAGTAACCACTGATTCGCGAAGTGAAATTATTCAACAGGCCCTTATCAAGAAATTGAAAGCCTCGTACAAAATTGTAGAAACGGAGGCTGTTCGGGAAGCAGCGCTGGCTAAGTTTGATTCCTCCATTTTGTACGGTCAGTGGAAATACATCGAACCTCTAAGTGCTACTTTAGATAAAAAAGTGCTGTTTAAAATTGATGAACAGCCTTACTTAACCAACCAGTTTTTTGAGTACGTGCGTGATTTTCAGCGTCCAGCTGCGTTAAATTCGTCTCCAACCATGGTTGCGCAACGTTATTATCGTACTTATCTAGAAAAGAAATTGGTAGAAAATGAAGAAAAAAACTTGGACAAAAAATACCCTGAGTTTAGAGCGTTAGTGACGGAGATGAACGATGGCCTGTTGTTCTCACAGGCAATGGAGGACAATGTTTGGCAACCATCATTAGCCGATACCCTTGGGCAACGTAAATTGTGGGAACAAACCAAACAAAAATACCAGTACCCTGAACGCGCATTGGCTACTATTGCCATATCAGATAGCGATACCCTCTTAAAGCGTGCCCAAGAAACGTTGAAATCTGCCCCATACCAACTTCGTAAAAAAGGTACTGATTTGATTTTTAACTCAAAATCGACTGTGTTGGATGAAAAACATCGGGAAGCATTGGTTGAGGTAGCAATGACGATGATGAATAATGAGAACTATATTGTTGAGGTATCGTCGTTTGCAGGTTCAGAGGAGGTTGACTCTATTTCGGCGGTGCGTTTGAAAAATGTTATCAAAACCCTCACCAATGATGGAGTTGCTTTGAATCGAATTATTGAAAAAGATAACGGTAAATACAAACCTGTAGTAGTAGAGGCTCGTAATCGTCGTGTCAGTTTTCAATACTTCAGTGATTCGAAAAAAGATTTAGAAAAAGTATTGAATAATCTTAAAATTGGAAGAATTACTATTTCAGAGGGTAGCTTTGCAAAAGGAGCCAATGCTTATTTGGGAGCGGCTCGATGGGAAGTGGGAACTCAGGTAGTCAATGTAAGCGGGAAAAAAGCCATTGTAAAAATAGACAAAATTGAGCCCGCACGCATGAAGACCTTTAACGAGGCCCGTGGTGCAGTTATTAATGATTACCAAAAACAATTGGAAACCAAGTGGCTAAATCAACTTCGCCAGAAGTTTGGAGTACAAATAAACGAAGAAGAATTACGTAAACTGTCAAAATAAGCAGTCACTTATAGTATTTATGAAAAATACCCTCATTCAACGCGTTAGTAGCCTTACTCTTGTTGTGGCCTTAATTAGTTGCCTCACAGGCTGGTCGCAAGGGAAAAGTATCAGTGTCAATAAAGTCATTGGGAAAGTAGATAACTATTATATTCTACGTTCCGATTTAGAAAACCTGATTCTTCAATATCAGCAGCAAAATCAACCTGCTCCCAACCAATGCCAAGCATTGGAAAGCCTCATTATTCGTAAAATGCTTCTTGCAAAAGCAGAAATCGACTCAGTAGAGGTGGAAGACAAACAAATTGACAATCAAATTTCGGGTCGTATGGACTACATGGCTAAACGATTTGGATCCGAAAAAAACATTGTAGAAGCATACGGTAAAAGTATCGAAACCCTAAAAGCCGAATTGCGTAGTGAAATTAATTTGATAAAAAAAATTGCAAATTTTTCAAGAATAATTGAAATGTCTGCAGTAAATTTTGAACCACATCGAATAGCGTTTTATTTACAAGAACTAAGTTCCGAATTTCATGGTCTTTGGAATAAAGGTTTAGAAAATAAAAATCTTAAATTTATTTTAAAAGATAATATAGAATTAACTGAG
>JALQYJ010000158.1 GCA_023254175.1 Runella sp.
ACTGCCTACGCACGTATCGCTGGCTTCATTTCTACTATTCGAAAGATGAATCGGAATATCATTCAAAACATCGAATCTGTCCTACAAGGCTCTTTTCAATGGGCTACCTAAACAGTTACAAAATAACAAGTTTATAAAAAAAATGTTACACATCAAGCCGTGCAACGCACTTCTTTTCAGTCTGTTAGTAAGTAAAATTACTTATTCTCAAATCTCCCTTCGATGTAGTAATTTACAGCAAAAAAATGTGCGAACTAAAGCTTGATTATATGCACAATAATCCCGTAAAAGCAGGTCTTGTGACATAGCCAAGCGGTTACCTATTTTCGAATGCTAGATTTTATGAAAACTGGAAGATTAACATCCAATCTGAGCTTTTGCATTACAGGGATGTTTTTTAAACGAGGTTGTGAGCAACCTATCGCTTTGTATTTTAGAAGCCAAAGGCGCACTAAATAAGCAGATTGCACCCACGAATATCCGAATTATCAAACCGCCCAATCACTTCAAACTGGGAAGAGCTGTCGCCAACAAATCGACCTAAATCTTGGGTTTCGATAAATGAGCAAGAATCTAAGTTCCCCAAATCAACTACATTGATTCCTCCATACCTCATTCCGCTTTGTGGTGCATCGACGACCGAAAAAGGGTCATTTGTGTCTCTCAATAAAATGCGCATCGTACGAGAAGTATCGAAAATCCCCTCCCCTTTCGAATACGACTGCGACAAAAGTTCGGTCATTCCATATTCGGAGTGAATACTTTTAACTCCAAAAGCCTCCGTAAGTTCAGCATGTACTTCTTCACGCAGCATTTCTCGACGGCGTCCCTTCATTCCACCCGTTTCCATCACCATTAATTTGGGCAATTCTCTCAAAAACGAAAGGTCATTTTTTGATTCCGCCAAATCCAACAACGCAAACGTTACCCCCCACAAAATCACTTTTCTTCCGTCCGATTGATAAGCCTGTTTTCTGAATACATTCAGTAGTTCATCCACGTTGTGCAAGAAGAACCCTGAAACAGGCGAATGCGTTTTTGCAATAAATTGTTGAACCATATACACCAACGAGGAGTTATTTCGTTCAAGATAGGAAGGCAACAAAGCCAACAGGTGGAAGTCTTTGAGAGAACCGTACGTTTGTTCAAAAATTTCTGTGCTGATGTTATCATACCACCCCAAATCTGCCACCAAATGGCGGCTCGTTTGGGAACCCGTCGTACCACTACTTTCAAACACAGTGCGAATGGCAGGGGTACCCGTCAGAACTTGATGGTGTTTAAAAAAGCCGATAGGTAAAAAAGGGATAGCAGACAATCGCTGAATTTGGTCGGGGTTCACTCGCAAATACGAGAGGTACTCGCGGTAAATAGGATTGTGAATCGCCTGATAATGAAACACCTGCAAGGCCACTTCCTCAAATGTATCAGCTGTTAGAGCTTGAACAGACTCCCGTAACTGGGAAAAAGTTGGTATTTTGTTAAATTCGATTTTCAATTTCCGATTGACAAAGCGTTAATAACTATTAAATTTATCCAATATTTGGCACAAAATTAACAACAAAGATGAAGTGCTTCGTTCGTTTTATTGCTACTCTCTTAATATTTGCTATTTCCACCACGGGTTGTTTTACTCCTCCCAACTATAGTAATGTGCCCGAAATAGTGTTCAACAGCATTGATAAATTTGAAGTCATTGAACCTTTCTCAAAGGCTAAACAAGACTCCGTCGTTATTACCATTAACTTCAAAGATGGCGATGGCGATTTGGGCGAAAGTACTGATAATCGCAACAATACTCGCTATGATACTTGGGGTAACTATGAGCTCAAAACCCTTCGAAAAGTGAGTGGAAACAAGTACGAAGAAGTCGTTTTGGCTGCTAATGCGAAACTTTTCTTCCCCGTGTTAAAGCCTGACGGTAAAAAAGGGCCTATTGAAGGTCTCCTTGATTATGCAGTCTATTTCCCTTACTCACGCAATTCTAAGTTGACAACTGTAAAATTTCAAATTAGGGTCAGAGATCGAGCTTTAAACGTGAGTAACGTCATAGAGACCGATACGCTTTCTGTGCCTTTACTTTTGTAAAAAAGACAACCCCTCTTAAATTAAAAGTCCCTGTGAAATCCTCATTTTAAGAACATCACAGGGACTTTGTTTATATATATTAGGCTTACGCTTCCATCCCCAAAATCACTTCTTCAATCAAATCACATGCTTCGTGGATTTGTGGTTCTGTAATCACCAACGGCGGGGCAAAACGAATTTTATTGCCGTGGGTTTGTTTGCAAAGTAGTCCTTTTTCCTTGAGTTGAAGGCAAATTTGCCATGCCAATGGACTTTCTTCGTCGGTCGCAATCACGATGGCGTTTAGCAATCCTTTTCCCCGTACGGTTTCAATCAGGGGCGTTTTTTGCTGGATTTCCCGCATTCTTTCTCGGAATATTTCACCAAGTCGCTCCGCATTTTCAGCTAATTTTTCATCTTCCAACACCGACAAGGCCGCTACCGTCACCGCCGCTGCCAACGGGTTTCCACCGTAGGTTGAGCCGTGCTGTCCTGGCTTGATGGTAAGCATGATTTCATCGTTAGCAAACACGCAAGACACGGGATAGACGCCCCCCGATAGGGCTTTACCCAATACCAAAATATCAGGTTTAACGTCTTCGTGGTCGCAGGCAAGACGCTTGCCCGTACGACCGAGTCCTGTTTGAACTTCATCGGCAATGAGCAAGACATTGTATTGGGTACACAATTCTCGTACTCCCCGCAAGTAGCCTTCTTGAGGCACTACTACCCCTGCTTCACCCTGAATAGGTTCCACCATAAACCCTGCGATGTTAGGGTCAGATTGAAACGTTTTTTCGAGTGCTTCTAAGTCGTTGTAAGGCACAATCAAATAACCAGGCAAAAATGGGCCGTAGTCGTTAGTACTTTCGGGGTCAGTCGAAGAAGAGATGGCCGCGAGCGTGCGTCCCCAAAAGTTTCCTGAGGCATACACTGTTTTGGCTTGATTTTGGGGAATTCCCTTCACCAAATACCCCCACTTGCGGGTCAACTTGAGGGCCGTTTCTCCACCCTCTACCCCCGAGTTCATCATCAATACCTTATCGTAACCAAAGTAATCGCACAAGAACTTCTCACATTCGCCCAAAACGGAGTTATGAAACGCCCGCGATGTCAGTGTCAGTTTCTGCGCTTGCGTTGTCAAAGCATTTACAATGTGGGGGTGACAATGACCTTGGTTAACGGCACTGTAAGCCGACAAAAAATCGTAATAACGTTTGCCTTCAATGTCCCACACAAAAACACCTTCGCCGCGCTCAATAACCACTGGCACGGGCTTATAATTATGCGCTCCGTAACGCTTTTCAAGGCCAATAAGATAGTCGGTTTGAGTAAGTTCGGTCGTCATAGTGATTTTAGAGATTGAAGCCAACAATTTTTATTACTTTTGCAAACTTACATTTTAACTCATTTTTATTTTTTTACACGTCAAATTTCTTTTAACATCTAAAATTTAAAACAAATTATCAATCTCAAACACGCTATAAAGTCAAATTTAACTTTCGTTAACATGTTTAAACAACTCCTTATTTTGGCCACAGCAGTTAGCTTTTCGGCCATCGCGCAAGACCGTCGCCCCACCACACCACCTGCAGCCAGTGCCAGTGGCACCTCAGCGGCACCAGCACCGGCAGCTACCCCTAAGGCAGGTCTCAAGCCCTACAAAGAAGTGATTACGGACAAGAGTAAAACCACCAAAGGGCTATTCATTGTTCACAAAGTGGATGAAAAATACTTCTTTGAACTCCCCGATTCGCTACTCGGCCGAGAAATGATGGCCATTACGCGCCTTTCCCAGTCAAGCACTACACCTGGGTCGGTAGGTCTGCCTGCCTACGGTGGGGAGTTGCTAAACCGCCAAGTAGTTCGCTTTGAAAAAGGCCCAGAAAACAAGATTTTTATGCGTTCAGTGGCTTTTATCAACGTAAGCGACGATGTCAATTCGCCCATTTACAAGGCCGTTCGCAACTCTAACCTCGACCCTATTGCGATGGCTTTTGACGTAAAAGCTGTCCGTAAAGACACCTCCGTAGTAATTGAAGTGACTGACTTCTTCAAAAGCGATAACACCGTTATTTCAATGGCGCCGATGGTTCGTCAAGCGTACAAATTAACAACGATTCAAAACGACCGTACCTACATTCAGAGCATCAAATCGTTTCCTATCAACACCGAAGTGAAGGTGGTGAAAACCTACGGAGTTACCCCCCCTACCCCCAGTTTTGGGTCTTCTCCTAGTCCAATTCCCTCGGTCAACTTGCCCGCAGGTTCGATTGCAGGAGCCGTTACGATGGAATTGAACACCTCATTTATTGTTCTGCCAGCTGTACCAATGAAACAACGTTTGTTTGACCTACGGGTAGGTTATTTTGCCAATGGATACACCGTTTATGGCGAAAATTCACACCGTACCGAAGACAAAACGTTTGTAGTTCGTTGGCGTTTGGAACCTAAAAACAAAGCCGACGAAGAGCGTCAGCGCCGTGGAGAGTTGATTGAGCCTAAAAAACCCATCGTTTTCTACATCGACCCTGCTACCCCAAAACAATGGCGTAAATACCTCAAAATGGGCGTTGACGACTGGAACGTAGCTTTTGAAAAAGCAGGTTGGAAAAACGCCATCCGTGGCGAAATTTTGGCTGACAACGACACGACCATCAGCATGGAAGACGCCCGCTACTCGGCGATTCGTTATTTTGCTTCGGACATTGAAAATGCCTACGGCCCTAACGTCCACGACCCGCGTACAGGAGAGATTCTGGAAAGCCACATCGGTTGGTACCACAACGTGATGAAACTCCTCAAAAAATGGTACATGACCCAAGCCGCAGCCGCTGACCCGCGCGCGCGCAAGAATAAGTTTGATGATGAATTGATGGGACAACTGATTCGCTTTGTGTCGTCGCATGAAGTAGGACACACGCTTGGACTTCGTCACAACTACGGCGCATCGACGGCAACGCCCGTTGAAAAACTCCGCGACAAAGAATTTATTACCAAAAATGGACACACTTCGTCTATCATGGACTACGCTCGTTTCAACTACGTAGCTCAACCCGAAGATGGCGTAACCGACTTTTTCCCTCGCATTGGCGACTACGACATTTGGGCTATTGAGTGGGCGTATAAACCCATTTATGACACCCAAACTGCCGAAGAAGATAAGCTTGTTTTGAACAAATGGTACAAAGAAAAAGCCCTTCCCAACCGCCGTTTGTGGTTCTTGACCGAAACCAACCCGTACGACCCTCGTTCACAAAACGAAGACATCGGTGACAACGCCATGCTTGCGAGCGGTTATGGTATCAAAAACCTTCAGCGCATTGTACCAAACCTCATCGAATGGACCAAACAAGAAGGGGAAGATTACGAAATGTTGGAAGAAGGGTTCAATGAAGTGGTGACGCAGTTCCGTCGTTATATGGGTCACGTAACCAAAAACGTGGGCGGAATCTACGAAACGCCTAAATCGGCTGACCAAGAAGGGGCTGTATATGAACCTACGCCTAAAAAAATGCAAAAAGATGCCGTTGCATTCTTGAATCAGCAATTGTTTAACACGCCTAAGTGGATACTAGACGAAAACATCTTGCGCCGTATTCGTCCTGACATGGGGGTTGATTTTATTTCGAAAATTCAGGAAACAACCCTCAATAGCCTTTTTGCCAGTGACCGCCTCCAACGGATGATTGAAATGACGGAAAAAACGGCTGATGCTTACTCAATAGACGAGCTATTTTCCGATGTAAAAGGAGGAATTTGGGGAGAATTGAAAATGCGCAAATCAGCCGATGCTCACCGCCGTAACCTTCAAAAAATCTACGTAGAACGCATGATTGCAACGTTGAACGCACCTGCGGCAGCTGGTTTTCCTTCGATAACTCCGATGAAAGTATTTGGTGCTATTGTAGCTCCTTCGGTAGATATACGCAAAAACGATGTGCAGTCGATGGTTCGTGCGCACTTAACTTCGTTGCAAGGCGAAATTCAGGCGGCGCTACCAACTATCACGGATAAAATGACAAAATACCACCTTCAAGATTGTGTTTTCCGCATTAAGAAGGCGTTAGACCCTAAATAGTCTGCCAAAGACCTTGTGCGTCGGGTTTTGACCCGGCGCACTTTTATTATATTCACTATCCTCTGAGTATCAAAAATTATGGAAGAACCACTTGACGAATACGACCGACTTATTTTGCAGCAACTCGAACGAGACGCCCGCAAAGCCTATTCGGCCATTGCCGATGATTTACAAATTTCTAATACCATGGTGCATCAACGAGTAGGGAAATTGAAGCGTATTGGTATTTTAAAAGGAAGTACAATTGTATTAAACGAACGAAAATTAGGCTACGAATGGGGGGCTTTTACGGGGATTACCCTCAAAGAAGACTCCGACTCCGAAAAAATCATTGACGCACTCAAGCAAATCCCCGAAGTCACTGAGTGTTATTATATTACAGGAAAATACACACTCTATATTCGCATTGTAGCACGCAGCAACGAGCACATGCGCAAAGTTTTATACGAAAAAATAGACCATATCCCTGGTGTCCTCAAAACCGAATCATTGATTGATTTTGGGGCGGCGTTCAAACGAAATGTACCCATCGAAGAATAAATCATAAACCCGTACGATGAAGGCTCATCGGTAACCAAAAACAATTTTAAAGAATGAAAACTTGGATTGGGGTGGATATTGGTACTACCAATGTCAAAGCAATAGCCATTGACGAAACAGGAGAAACCGTCGCACACGCCTCGGCAGCCTGCGTTACTTACCACCCAAAACCGCGCTACGTTGAGCAAAATCCTGACGAAATTTATGGCTTGTTCATCGCTGTCATCCAACAAGTTTCGGAGCAATTGCGCCACAAAAATGCCTGCATCGAAGCCATTGGCTTATGTTCGGCCATGCACAGCCTCATTCCCATCGACCCACAAAATCGTCGGCTTACGCGTTCGCTCCTTTGGGCTGACAACCGCAGCGAAGTCCAAGCCGATGCCCTTAAAATGAACCCCATCCTTGCAAAACTATACCCACAAGTAGGCATACCTGCCCATCCCTACGCACCATTGACCAAAATGGTGTGGTTGCGCGAACAAAAACCCTCCATTTTTAGTAAAACCAGCCGTTTTGTTTCCCAAAAAGAATACATCTGGTACCAACTTTTTGGGAAATTTCAAATCGACTATTCAATGGCTTCTGGCACTGCCCTGCTCGACAATCGACGGTTTCGGTGGAGTGCGTTGGCAATGGATTATGCAGGTATTAACGCTTCCCAACTCTCCGACCTAGTTCCAACTTATCACCAAGAAAAACTCACCCAACGAAGCCTTGCCAAGCAACTAGGGATTCCTGTTGGTACACCCTTCGTAATTGGCGCAGGCGATGCTTGTTTGGCCAATTTGGGTTCAGGAGCTTTAGATACGGGGGTTACTACCCTCACCATTGGCACCAGTGGAGCGGTGCGTCAAACCTCCGCTAATCCCGCTCGCGACCCTCAGCAGCGTTTGTTCACCTACGTTTTGGACGAAAACCATTACATATCAGGTGGCCCCACTAACAATGGCGGTAACGTCCTCGAATGGCTTTCTAAACATTTATTTTTAAAAGCCCCCAGCGAACTGCTTGCCATGGCCGAAAGTATTGGCGCAGGCTCTGAAGGTTTGCTGTTTGTCCCTTACCTTTTGGGTGAGCGCGCGCCCGTTTGGGATGCCCACGCTTACGGAAGCTACCAACGGCTTCAGTGGCAGCATACCCAAGCCCATATGACCCGCGCAACCTTGGAAGGAGTACTAATGAACCTCAACCAAATTCGTCAAATTATCGACTCTCAACTCAACAAAACCCGCATCTTACACGCTAACGGTGGCTTTACCCGCTCAAAATTCTGGGTTCAATTGTTGACTGATATTTTCAATACGCCCGTTCGGGTCAATGAAAGCAACGAAAGTGGGTGCCTTGGAGCGACTTTGTTGGCAATGAAATCACTGGGCAAACTTGCAAGTTTGGAAGAAGGCGTCCATCAATACGTCCGATTTGCCGATACTTATCACCCCGACCCTTCGCAGACCAAAGTCTATCAAAAAGCCCAGCGTGAATTTGTAAAAGCGATGGCTGTGAGGTAACTACAAAAGTGGCTTGGTATTTGTGTTGGAACAAATTGAAAACTTTGAACGTTAAACAATCATCTTAAAATAATACGCCAAACCATGAAAAAGCTTGGAATCGCCGCCGTCATCACTACTGTAATGGTAAGCCTTATGGCTTTCAAATCCGTTGAACCCAAAACCGAAGAAGCCAAAATTCAGTGGGTGACGTTAGAAGAAGCCTACAAACTTAACCAAAAGCAACCACGCAAAATTTGGATTGATTTATACACAGAGTGGTGCGGATGGTGCAAAGTAATGGATAAAAATACGTTCAAAAATGCGGAGGTAATTCAGTTTACAAACAAGAAATTTTACGCCGTAAAGTACAATCCTGAAAAAGACGCCGATGTGATATTTGGCAAAGTATCGTTCCGTAGCCTTATCAATGGCAAAGTAACGGGCTATCCAACCACGGTTTTTATGGATGAAAAAATGAACCTCATTCAGCCGATTTCTGGTTATTTGGAGCCGCGTATGTTCCACCAAGTGCTCACTTATTTTGGCGATAATAATCACCAAAAAGAGACTTTTGACCAGTTTCAGCAAAAGACTTACCCTACAAAATACACCGCTAAAGCTCAATAACGGCGTATTTTAGTTCTTTTAATTTCACTTATGCAATTATCACTTTATCAACTCGACGCGTTTAGTAACAAAGTTTTTGGCGGTAATCCTGCCGCTGTCGTTCCTCTTACTTCATGGCTTCCCGACGAAACCATGCAAGCCATTGCAGCTGAAAACAATTTGGCCGAAACTGCCTTTTATGTACCTACGGAAGCAGGTTTTCACATTCGTTGGTTTACCCCTACGGTGGAAGTGAACCTGTGTGGTCATGCCACTTTGGCTAGTGCCTACGTTTTATTCTTCCTCGAAAATTATACCCACGATCAAATAAATTTCGACTCTCGAAGCGGCCTTCTAAACGTCCGCAAAGAAGAAGATTGGCTTGTTCTCAATTTTCCTGCTGATCAGTTGCACAAACAACTACTCTCACCTCCTGCCTTATTGGAAGCATTGGGGGAGGTTACTCCTGTTGAAATTTTACGCGGGAAAACCGATTTTATGGCCGTATTAGAAACCGAAGAACAAGTTCGTACGCTTCAACCCGATATCATTGTTTTGTCGACCTTACCTGCGCGTGGTGTTATTATTACGGCTCCAGGCGATTCGGTTGATTTTGTGTCGCGCTTTTTTGCTCCTCAATCAGGGATTGCGGAAGACCCCGTGACGGGTTCTGCTCATACAACTTTGGTACCCTATTGGGCCGAGAAATTAGGAAAAACCGAGATGGAAGCCCTGCAAGTTTCTGCACGTGGCGGTGTTTTAAAAACAAAACTTATCGGCGACCGCGTAGAAATAGCAGGCCAAGTAAAACTTTATTTACGAGGCAGCATCGAAATTGGGTAACCCCAATTCGGTTCACAAATAGAAACTAGTTTTAAGAAATTAATGGTACAACAAATCGCGTCAGCAGAGAAATTCTACCGACGCGTTTCTTTTGATTACTTGTCTATTGCAGCGTTGACTGAAAGCCTTCTTTTGAAAAAAATTTTGTCAATTCATATTCTGGAAGCATCAAAAGACTGTTCTAACCGCTAATTATTGGACACATAAATGATAGAAATTTAGAGACATTAAGCACAGATTTTAGTCTTCATTTGAGTTAATTCTTTCATGTTGATGTCATGCTTGAGCAAATACTTGTAGGGACTTTGGAAAGCAATT
>JALQYJ010000018.1 GCA_023254175.1 Runella sp.
CGCGCTTTTCAAATGGCTTATCAAAACTGCGTTCGCCACGCTTCTCAAATGGCTTGTCAAAACTACGTTCGCCACGCTTTTCAAATGGCTTATCAAAGCTACGTTCGCCACGCTTTTCAAATGGCTTGTCAAAACTGCGGCCGCCGCCACGTTCATCGCGACTTTCAAATGGCTTCTTAAAAGCAGGTTTGTCACCACGCTTTTCAAATGGCTTGTCAAAACTGCGGCCACCGCCACGTTCATCGCGACTTTCGAATGGCTTCTTAAAAGCAGGTTTATCACCACGCTTTTCAAATGGCTTGTCAAAACTGCGCTCACGGCGCGGATTACCGCTCGTTGTTTTATCTACCGATTTCTCTATACGGGGTCTTGAACGCTTAGGTTCTGGAGAGGAGTCAAATTTATCTGAAGATGAGTCGGACTTAACGAACTTACTGTAAAATGGCGATTTGCCAGTACCTTTATTATCTTTTTTCATTGAATTTGCAGTATCACTACTGTAAAAAGTAAATTATTTAACTAAAAAATTTAGCGGCAACTAAAACCACCAAATTACCTGAAAATCAGAACAGCAAAGGTACAAAAAATAAGCGAAGATGTTTTTTTTAAGAAATATATCTCAAAAAAATGATTTTTGTCGTTTAAATATCTAGCCATCCAACCTATTAACTTTTTTGTGCCGTGATCCTAGATCGTGTACCACTCAAACCCCTTTGGACTCCTTCGCGTTCCATTGTGGAGCAGTCCAACCTAAAAAGATTTCAGAACTGGTTATTTGTTAAGAAAGGACTTTATTTTCGGGACTACCACGACCTGTGGGATTGGTCAGTGACCGATATCGAGGATTTTTGGGAATGTATTTGGTCGTTTTGCGATGTCAAAACCCATAGTTTGTACTGGAACGTTGTAGTACCTGACCCCAAAAACTGGGCCAAAACCAAGTGGTTTACAGGTGCAACCATCAATTATGCCGAGCATATTTTTCGCCACAAAAACACTAATAAACCCGCGTTTTTGTACCAAAATGAAGGTGAACACTTGCGAGAATTTTCGTGGCGAGAACTCGAAAAACACGTGGCTACCGTGGCTACCTACCTTCGGCATATAGGTGTCTCCAAGGGCGACAGTGTTATGGGAATCTTACCCAATACCCCTGAAACAGTCATTGCTTTTTTAGCCGTTCATTCGATTGGAGCCGTCTGGTCGATTTTATCTCCCAACACCGATGTAAAAACACTCAGCGAACGAGCCAAAGTTCTTACGCCCAAAGTGGTGTTCGTACATCATTCTGTGCGGCAATTACCCTCGCTCAAACACGGTACCGTCACTGTTGCAGTACCCGTCAGCGACGAAGCTCCCCCTTGGCACACAACCAACACCTGGGATGATTTACTAAAAATACCTTCGCCTCCGCTCGAATTTACGTACGTTCCTTTTGAGCATCCACTTTGGGTTTCATTTTCTACCACCGTGCCCGTTTTTCATACCACTGGAGGGATACTTTTGGAACACCTCAAGCTGTTGACCATCCATCAAAATTTCAAGGACAGTGACCGCGTTTTATGGCATACGCCTTCAGATACCACAACATGGCAACTTTCGATAAGTACGTTATTAACAGGCGCCACCCCCGTTTTTTACCAAGGAGCGGGACTTCAAAAAGGGCATTTGTGGGAAAGCATCGACCGAAATAAAATCAACCATTTTGGCTGCTCTAAGGCCTTTTTAGAAACACTCAGAACGTCACTACCCACCCTTAAATTTAACAGCCTACAGAGTATTACTACTTACGACGCACCTCTTTTGGCCGAAGAATTTGAATGGGTGTACCAGTATGTGAAGAAAGATGTGTGGTTGGTAGGGTTAGGCATCCATCATTACCTTGGCAGTAGTTTGGTAGGCGGCTCACCTACCTTGCCTGTATTTGCTGGCGAAGCACAATGTATGCTTTTGGGCTGTAAATCAACCGCGTTTCCTGACAAAAGCCAGTTGGTAACGCAACCTTGGACCAACGACTTACTGGCACAACCGCTTCCATCAATTCCGTTTGCCAAGTAAGTTTTTCACGCAAAGGCGTAGGTTCTCTACGCCTTTGCGTGCATTTGTTTTAATCTACCCAATCAGCGATGAATAAATTGGTATCGCGAGAACCTGGGGCATTGTTGCGGTTAGAACTAAAAATCAGCCTCTTCCCGTCGTACGAAAACATCGGAAAGGCGTTAAAAATGCTGTTGTTGGTCACACGCTCCAAGCCCGTTCCGTCAAGATTGATAAGATACAATTGGAAGTCGTACCCACGTTGCGAATGGTGGTTCGACGAAAAGATAATTTTATCGCCTTTGGGTGTAAAATAGGGCGCCCAGTTGGCTTTGCCTAGCTTGGTAATTTGGCGCAAGTCCGAACCATCCACGTTACAGGTATAAATTTCCATGTCGGTAGGTGCTACCAATCCCATTGAAAGCAACTTCTTGTATTCAGCAATTTCTTCGTCTATTTTGGGACGCGACGAACGGAAAACGAGTTTTTTGCCATCGGGGGAGAAAAACGCCCCACCATCGTACCCCAACTGATTCGTGATTTGTTTCACGTTCTTGCCATCAATGTCCATGATATATAAGTCAAGATCACCGTTACGGGTCGAAGTAAAAACAATTTTATCACCTTTGGGCGAAATCGTTGCTTCGGCATCATAGCCTTTTTCAGTCGTTAACTGCTTTACCACTTTTCCCTTCAAATCCGACACAAAAATATCGTAGGTGTCGTACACCGCCCACAGGTATTTGTTGAGGTACGGTTTGATAGGTGGCGGACAAGAATCATTGGCCAAGTGTGTACTTCCAAACAGTATATGTTTGCCATCGGGCATGAAATACGAACAAGTCGTGCGGCCTTTGCCTGTGCTAATAAACTGCGGGCGTTCATCAGGATTTTTCAAGCCTTTGGTCACGTCCAAGTAAAAAATCTGGTCACACTGCAAGCCCCATTTAGGGTTATTTGACTGAAAACTAACGTATTTACTATCAAAACTAAAGTAGGCTTCGGCGTTATCGCCTCCAAACGTGAGCTGTTTTACGTTGGTTAGGTGCTTTTCGTCGCCCGTCTGTGCCAATACGGCCGTAGCGAAAAGAAATAGTGGTGTTAGCAAGTAGTTGATTTTCATATTCCTTTCTAATGATTTATTCTTCACAAAGAACGGAATAGATGCGCTAAGTTCGCAACCTTTTTTATCGGTTTTTGAGCTACTGAGGCCATTTTTCAGTATATCTGCAAGAATAATCGAACATATTTGTTTATAATAAATCTAAATAAATTGATTTTGCATACGTATTTGGGACCTTAAAAACGCTTAGAAGTAAGCACAGTAAGAGAAATTTGCTTTAACAACTATCGCAAAATGAGGTGATTTTTATCCTTACTTTCCCCTAAAACATACAGAAAGCCATCGAAATTCCTACTTTTGCGTGTTCATAAAACTATTTAGACAGATGTTACAAGCCATTCCTTTTGACCAGACGGCTGCCTACCGCAAACTCAAAACTCACCACAAGAGCATCAGCAAGAAACATTTAAAAGAATTGTTTGCCGAAGACCCTAACCGCTTCAAAAAATTCTCGTTGCGCTTGGGTGACATGGTCGTTGACTACTCAAAAAACCGCATCAATGGCCGTACGTTGTCGTATTTGTGCGACCTAGCCCGCGAATGCCAACTTTCGGACGCGATTGAAAAAATGTTTACGGGCGATAAAATCAATGCCACCGAGAACCGCGCGGTGTTGCACGTAGCCCTCCGCAACCGTTCCAACACGCCCATCGAAGTAGATGGCAAGGACGTCATGCCTGATGTCAACGAAGTGTTGGAAAAAATGAAAGGCTTTTCGGAAAAAGTGCGCGGCGGCGAATGGAAAGGCTTTACGGGTAAGAAAATCACTGACATTGTAAATATTGGTATCGGCGGCTCTGACCTCGGCCCCGTCATGGTGACCGAAGCGCTCAAGTCGTACGGTAAAAAAGGATTGAGCGTTCATTTTGTGTCGAACGTAGATGGTACGCACATTGCTGAAGCAGTCGCAAAACTCAACCCTGAGACGACGATGTTTATGATTGCGTCGAAAACATTTACAACCCAAGAAACCATGGCCAACGCCCACTCGGCTCGTCGTTGGTTTTTGGAAACTGCCAAAGACAACGCCCATGTGGCCAAGCACTTCATAGCCATTTCGACCAACCGTACCGAAGTAGAAAAATTTGGGATTGACCCCGAAAATATGTTTGGTTTTTGGGATTGGGTAGGCGGACGTTACTCGTTGTGGTCGGCCATCGGCTTGTCGATTGCTTGCTACGTTGGCTTCCAAAACTTTGAGCAACTCTTGGCAGGTGCTCACGACATGGATAATCACTTCCGTTCGGCGCGTTTTGAAAAGAACATTCCTGTTATCTTGGCCCTTTTGGGAATTTGGTACAACAACTTTTTCGGCGCTGATACGCACGCCATTTTGCCATACGACCAATATTTACACCGTTTTGCCGCCTATTTCCAACAAGGAGACATGGAGTCGAACGGAAAATACGTGAGCCGTAACGGCGAGGCGGTTGATTACCAAACAGGCCCTATCATTTGGGGAGAACCTGGCACCAACGGCCAACATGCCTTTTATCAATTGATTCACCAAGGGACTAAGCTCATCCCTGCCGATTTTATCGCGCCTGCGTTGAGCCACAATCCGATTGGTGAACACCATAAAATGTTGTTATCTAACTTCTTTGCCCAAACAGAGGCGTTGATGAATGGTAAAACATTGGACGAAGTGGTGGGAGAATTGAGCGGCAAATCGCAGGAAGAAATTGCCAAAATTGCTCCATTCAAAGTGTTTGAAGGAAATCGTCCGACCAACTCTTTCTTGGTAAAGAAAATTACGCCGCGTGTCTTGGGAAGTTTGATTGCCATGTACGAGCACAAAATCTTCGTTCAAGGGGTTATTTGGAACATTTTCAGTTTCGACCAGTGGGGCGTAGAGTTAGGCAAACAATTGGCCAACAAGATTTATCCAGAACTTCAAAACGACTGGCCTATCGAATCGCACGATAGCAGCACCAATGGCTTGATTAACCAATACAAGCGTTGGAGATAAAATAACAAAAAGCAAGTGGGGTAAGAGGCAAAGAGCAACTTTTAAAGTACTGTTTTTGCCTCTTGCCGATTTGCCTTTCAAGGTACTATCCCGTTGAACTATACCGTAAACGACTCCATTTTTTGCAAATACGCCATATCTACATCGGCACCGTGGCCAGGTGCGTCAGGAATAATCACTTGGTAATGATTTTGGTAAA
>JALQYJ010000040.1 GCA_023254175.1 Runella sp.
GGTGATCATCAACCAGACTCGTGACAAAATCGGCACCTACACGCCCGAGACGTATACACCAGGCGGTTCTGGCAAGGACTACAACGCCAGTCTCATGATCTCGCTCAAAACCATCAAGTCGTGGCGCTTCGGCCGTACTGCTGCTGATACGAAGGCCAAAAAGTTCATTGGCCAGGAGGTTGAAGCGACGATCATCAAGAGCAAGGTGAATACGCCGTGGCGGACCGCCAAATTCAAGCTGTATTATCCCGATCCGATTGATCGATCAGAAGAGGAGGATGAAAATGTTGAGCCTACGTTCTAGGTGGCTGCGTCTATTCGAAGATGTCAGCAATAAAGAGGGGGTGATTTCTAATTCTGTAGTCGCTTACTCAAAGCGTTCTTACGAATGGAACATGGATTATATCGCCTATGTGAGCCGTTACCGCCATACTGTTTGGCTCGACCTATGGTTGGTCAAACTACAGATTCAATGGGTTGGCCGAAAGCAAAAGGCCCCGTATGCCTAAGCTCAAGAACTATGGACCAGGCAAGCGTATCAATATCTGGGTGCCCGAGCGACACTTGAAGATATTGAAGGACATCGAAAACAAATCGCAGTTTTTCCAAATGGCAATTCTGCAGGCTGCAGGAATCATGGCTATTGATATAATCGAGAGAGAGCGTAACATCACCCACCCACTCCCGACGCCAGAAGCCATCGCGGAATGGAACAAAAATCACCCACTCGACCCACTAACTGCTAAAAGGACACAAAAAGAATGGCCCAACACCCACAACTCTCCCCTGAAACCACTGAGCTAATTCTCAGTCGGATCACCGATTATGACGATCTGAGTGAAGAAGAGCAGGCGCGTCAGGCCATCAAGGTTATTGCTGCCGATTTTTATATTTTCATCGAGCGCAATCTTGTCATTAAAGAGAAAATGACCAAGCAGCTGGTACCGCTCAAGGATGTGTTGAACTGGGAGCAGACGGCGCTGGTTGAGCAGGTGATCGATGACTTGCTGCACGGCCGACCGATTCGCTATATCATCCTCAAGGCTCGTCAGATGGGTATCTCTACCCTGATTGAAGCCCTTTGTTATTGGTGGACTTCGACGCACCGCTATGTTACGAGCGTGATCATCGCCCACGAAAAGAACGCTGTCAATGCCCTGTATAAGATGTTCCGTCGATACTACGAATACTCACACCCTCATTTCCAGCCTGATCGCAAATATAACACCAAGGCCGAGCTCGTTTTTGACGTAAGTGACGAGGTGAAAAAAGAATATGCCGAGGCGGGTATGGTACCTCCTGGCTTGCAATCTGAAATCAAGACAATGGTGGCTGCCGACGGTAAGGGTCGAGCTGACAACATCAACTTTTTTCACGGTTCTGAGGTTGCTTTCTGGGATGATAGTGCCGACATCGTTTCAAGTGCGCTGCAGGCCGTCCCGATGGCCCCTGAGAGTTTCGTGTTTCTCGAAAGTACGGCAAATGGTATCGGTGGCTACTTCTATGATGAGTGGCAGTTGGCAAAACGCGGTGAATCGCAGTTTAAGCCGTTGTTTTTCCCGTGGCACCAACACTACAAGTATGAATTGCCCGCTACTGACGAGGATCTTGGCCACTTGGATGACGAAGAGCAGGCTCTCTATGAGCTGTTCGAAGAAAATGGCTATGATCGTGAATCGTGGCCGCGAAAAATTGCTTTTCGACGCCGTAAAAAGCTCGAATTCCGTACTGATCCGAAGAAATTCTATCAGGAGTACCCTTCGACACCAGAAGAAGCGTTCTTGGCCAGTGGTCGACCTGTATTTGACACCAAAATGCTGCAAAAAATGGAGAATATCGCGGTTCAGGCCGAGAAAGACTTCCCATATCGCTGTGGTGAAATCGTCAAAAATGATGACCCTCAAAGCATCGAAAAGTACATTTTCAAAGAGTTTCGGCGTGTCAACGACCATGTCGACCCGTCACCACTTCGTATTTGGTGGTTGCCTGAGAAAAACAAGAAGTATGCGATCGGCGTGGACGTTTCTGAGGGTATTGAGATCGAGAGCTCGAAGGGCAAGGAGCCTGACTTCTCAGTTATCACAGTTGTCGACATCAAGGCTCGTAAAACGGTCGCTCGCTGGCGCGGTTTGATCGATCCTGATCTTTTGGGGGATGTCGTTTTTGCGATCGGTATGTTCTATAACAAAGCGCTGGTCGGCGTGGAGATCAACAATCACGGCCTCACCACTGCTGCTAAGCTAAAAAATACCTTTTATCGCAACCTGTATATGCGTGAATCGGCCGAGGATGAGCAATTCCAAGTTCGCACTTCAAAATTTGGCTGGTTGACCAACAAAAAAACAAAACCAGTTATGATTAACGAATTAGTGCGTAGTATTCGCGAAAATGATATAATCGACCTAGATGTAGTTTTCATCCGCGAATGTATGAGCTACGTCCGTGACGATAACGGTGCTATGAACGCCCAGCAAGGACAGCACGACGACTGCGTGATGTCAATGGCAATCGCCTTGCAGATGGCTGAATGGTCCGCGTACGATACGGATTACGCAAAAGAGCAAATTTATAAACCTACGAGAAACACAAATGCAACCAACTCAAACGCCTTCAATGACTCCGCCAACAGCACCTCCCGCATCGGGACCGCCAATCACACGCGCGAAGCAGTCTCCCGAAGACGAGCTGCACGAAAAGCACACCGAGCAGTCCGTCGAGCCAGGTGAGTTGACGCTCGATGAAGCACTCAAGATGTTCGACGACGCCGTCGAGTATGTTGATACTGGTTTCCGCACTAACTGGGATAACTATTTCCGCGTCTATAAGGGTCAGCGGGTTATCCGTCAGTATGAGGGTATCTCCGACCCTGTTATTCGTGAATCTCACACTATCATCGAGACACTGGTAGCAAATATCGCGGGCGGTACGCCTAAATTCCACTTTGTAAAGACTAATGAAGAGCAGACCGATGACACCGATGTGTTGAACGGGATGCTCGATTACTATATGACCGTCAATCAGATGGGCCTCAAGAATCAAGAGTGGGTCCGCGACATGCTGTTGTACGGTACGGGTATTTTGCACGTCACCTGGCGTGAAGGTAAGCCGTTTATTGAAAATATCCCGCTTCGTGACTTCTTCGTCGATCCATTATCGACTGGCTTGACTCAAACGACTAACCCAGCTCGCTACGCGGGCTATCGCTACTTTGTCGACAAGGAAGTTCTGCGTCGTGAAATGATTTATGACCCAGAGCAGGATAAAATGGTGCCTCGCTACAAGAATCTTGATAAAATCGGCTTCGATAAAGAGTCGAAGAGTGGTGGCGCTGGCAATGGCGACAAAGCTGCACCAGATAAAGCCTTCAAGGATATGTTCAACGGTTCTACTTTGGGGGATCAAGCTGTTGAGCGTCAGGTCGCTGTCATCAAACTCTACGACCTCATGACTGGCCGCTTAGTCGAGATCGGAAACCGTAAAGAATTCATCTACAACGAGCCTACTTGGTGCCAACGCGAAGAAATGGAAGAGGAAGTTGAGGTCGAAGTTGACGGCCAGACCGTTACAACCAAGCGAAAACTCAACGAAATCAAGCCATTCTTGCCATTTGCTGTACTGCGTGACTATGTTGACACCTCTCTCTTCTATGGTGAGGGCGAAATGGCCATCATCATGGGTGACGCCGAGCTTCTCAATGACTTTGAGGCCATGGATGTTGACAACAACGCGTATCAAAACACGCCAATGTATCAGATTGATCCGCAGTTTGCTGACCTTGCGCCAGAAATTGAGACGATTCCAGGTGCTGTATATCCAATTCCAAAGGGTGCTATCTCACCGCTCGAGCGTCCACAGTTGTCGCAGGATCTTGATAACAAGAAAGAGCGTATTGCTGCGCGTATGCGCCGTGCTACGGCTGCTGACGATGCCGTACAGGGTGTTTCACAGTCTTCGAGCCGTACAACTGCCACAGAAGTCTCTACGCAGCTTGCGCAGGCTCAAAACCGCTTCTCAACGAAACTTAGCAACCTCGAATCAGAAGGATATGCTCAACTTGGTAGTATTATCGTCAAGCTCATTCAGATATTCGTCACTCGAACGACTGCTATCCGTATTGTTGGGCCGAAGGGTGTCGCTTTCCGAGATTTCGATCCTTGGGAATTCAATGGTGACTGGGAACCACATGTTGAGCTCGACACCACTATTAAGATGAAGCAGATGGAAGTCGGCCAGAAGCAAAATCAGATCTTTGAGATCTTGACCAATGACCCACAGGGCATATTCGATCCTGTTGAGATCAAGCGTTTCATGGTCCAAACCATCAATCCTGATATTACCGATGAGAAGTTCAACAAAATGCTTGCTCCACCTGCAGCACCAAACGAAGATTCAAACGACAAAGACTACTTGCAGGTTAGCTACAAAGACCTCGAACCTTGGGGCCGTTACCAAGCTCAAATCGATCTTGGATGGGACCCAGATCCTAGCCTCAAGGGTGATATGCAGAATCGTATGCTGCAGCAAGCAAATGATGGCGCGGATCTTATGGACCCAGCTACCCGTGGTGACGGTTCAGTAGTACCAGGTATGGAAAACCTGATCGCACCACCAGCACCTACTCCTGCTACTCGACCTGCAGGCATGGCCCCATCAATGGCGTGATATACTAGAATTAGTAAAAAAGGAGCAACAGGAATACTATGGGACGAGAAAACGAAGTACAGGGTCGCCTTCAAGTAAAGCGGGCCGAACAAAAGCGAAAAGCCGAAGAGCGAGCAGCCGAACTTGATAGTTTGAAACACTCTTATGCGCGTATCAAAGATGAACCTGCTTTCCAGGATATTCTCGAAAAGGCCAAATCATACGCTGCGTATCACACCAAAATGGCAAAAGACGGTGTTGGGTATCGCGATACTGGTCGTTTTGATGACAATAACAAGGCAATCCAAGAGATCGTCTACTATGATCAGCCGAAGCGTCTTAGCGAACTCGACAAAGCTGCAGGTATTGAAGAGCTCGAGGACTACATCAAGCGTCAAATCACTTCGTCTATCAAGGCTGCCGAGACTACCGAAGCTGCCCCTGTTGCGGGTGACATGGTTGCTGAGTCTGAGAGCGACGATGATGCCGCTACAGATGAGACTGTTGCATAATTTTTTCGAACCGTATATTCTAGTACCATAACCACATTGGTGGTTGGCAATTTCAAACACAAATTAAGGAGAAATGATGGAAAACGATTCCACAACCGACGCAGCTGACAACCAGTCTGACCAGCAAAACGCTGACAACCAGTCTGACCAGGGAAAAGCGACGACGGATCAGCAGACCGATGCCGATAAGGGCACCGATAACCTGGACTCATCAAAATCTACCGATTCGTCGGCTGATGATGATAAATCAAAAACTGGCGAAGAGGACGATAACTCCTCTGCTTCAAAGTTCGATGACGACCTTGACGAATGGGCCAAGAAAACTGGTCGATCGGTACCTACGACCGACAGTGAACGCAAGCTCCTACAGGAGATCCGTGACGGCCAACGCGAATTCTCGCGTGAACAGGAGGCTAAGAAGGCTACTGCAGCGGTGCAGGACGCCATGAAAGATTCTAAGCCTGCCGATAATAAGCAAGATGATGAAGAAAACGACGACGATGATCCTCTTGCAAAAGAGGTGGCTGACCTCAAGCGGTCCAACCGTGAAGAGCGCACAGCACGTCTTCAATCTGAATACTTCACAACCCACCCCGTCACTCCCGAAGAGTCAAAAGTTATGGGCGAGATCCTGAAAGAAAAGGTAGACAAAGGCGGCCAAGCTGCTTATGAATACTGGACCAATCCCGATAACTTGGAGGACTGGCACATGCTTGCAAAAGCACGTCTCAGTGCCACCACTGACACTACCGCTATAGAACAAGAAGCTGCTCGAAGAGAGCGTGAGCGAATTGCAAAAGAACAGCAAGCTAACGGTCCTTCACGCAACGCGAGTACGCAGCAACCAAAACAAAAAACTGGTTATAATCGTACCGAGTTCTTGAAGTCCGACGATTAACCCTATAAAGGAACTAAACCAAAATGCAAAACTATGCACATGAAGATCTGGCTGTCCTTGACGAGCGTTTTTACACTGAGTCAAAGACCAGTTTGATCATTAACAACGGCATCACGCTTACCTTCCATGGTGTAGCTGGTGTGACCATCTACAACGTAGATACTGTTGCGGAAGTTGACTATGTCCGTTACGGTAAAGACCGCTTCGGTCCTCTAGTCGAACTGGGTACGGGTGTCCAGGAATTCACCCTTTCACAAGACAAAGCCTTCACCTTCACGATCGACCGAGGAAACTTGGAAGACTCTATGATGGTTCAGGAAGCTGACAAAGCTGTTAAGCGTCAAGTTCGTGAGGTTTCAGTACCTACGACTGACATTTATCGTTTGACTGTCCTCGCTGCTTACGCATCTGCTAACAGCCAGGTCACGACTGCGGCCCTTTCAGCAACAAACATCTTCCAGGGTATTTTGGCGGAACGCGCAGCTCTGATCGACGCAGAAGTCGATGTTGACGACCTTGTTGTTTACATCTCTGCTACTGCTGAGACTTACCTGTGGCGCGACCCAGAATTCAAGCAAAACTGTGATAAGAGCTACGCTGACAACAAGACTGGTGCTATCGGTAAAGTGCTTGGTATGACCATTGTGGTCTGTCCATCAAGCTACTACGTCGCTAACTTCGGCTTCATGGTTGTTCACAAAAAGGTTCTTGTTGCTCCTACCAAATTCAACATGGTCCGTATCCTCGATGTGGTCCAGGGTATCGATGGTAAGGTTGCGGAAGGTCGTCGCTACTACGACGCATTCATCCCTGCAAACAAGGGTGTCGGAATCCGTCTTCGCAAGATCGCCTAATAATTAAGAAGCAACAGAAGGAATAACGAAATGCCAAAAACAACTGCAGAACTATTAGCATCAAAGGCTGGAGAGACTGCTGAATCCAATGGGTTCGGCAGTCAGGAACGCCCGTTGCGCCCAGCTGGTCTATATCGGCTGAAAAATGACGCTGGTGAAACCGTCGACGAGTTAATCGTCAAAGTTCACCCGAAGTTCGGCGATAGCCAAGCAGCTGCCGTCGAGCGCGTAGGTTACAAATTCGTCCGTGCTGCAAAGCCTGACGAAGTAAAACAGATCGAAGTTGACGCCTTGCAACTGGCAACAGAAGACAAGCGCGGCGAAACTAGCGACGATCTAAAGGGTATTAAAGCTCGCCTTACCCTTCTTGAAAAAGAAAACGCAGATCTTAAAGCAGGTCAAACTGCTGAGCAGACTGCAGGCACAGCTGATGGTGATGTCAAGGCGCAAGCCAAAGAAGATGCCAAAGCTGAGGCTACTGCCCGCGTAGAAGCCCGTCAGGACCCAACCGTCGGCGGTGGTGCTGAGGAAACTCAGAAAGTCGAAGAGCTCAAAGAGGGTGACGCCACTACCCCTGAAAACACAGGTGGTGAAGACGAAGGTGATGAGGATGAAGGCAAAGAGAAATCTTTCAGCCAACTGAATCGCGCTGAACTCGAAGCCGTAGCTGAGAAGGAGCAGATCACTCTTCCAGCCGAAGCTGACACAAACGCAAAAATTCGCGAGGTGATCACTAAAGCTCGCGCAGAAAAGGAACAAGGTAAGTAATCATGGCTACAGTCAAACTATCTGACGGCCGACGCGTTCTCGGTGAGAACGTAAGCGCAAATAACACCGTAGCTCTAGCTGATAGCGGTTCTGCATTAAACCAGATCGCCGACGCTAAAGTTACCACCCTGCCTGACGCTGCTGCTGGCAACGTAGGGCTCGAGGTCTTCGTTGTCCTCGGTGGTGTTCCTGCTGGTGGTCCAGTAGGGTCGGGTTCCAACGGAAGCGTTGGTCACGAGATTGCTCCGCACTCAAGTGACAAAATCGTTGGTATCCTTGGTGGATCTGGCACAGCCGACAAGTCTATCCTGATGGCGAAAGATGACATGGTCGCAGGCGACTACGTCAAACTCCGCTCAAACGGTGTTGACACTTGGTTCGTGGTAGAAGCCAGTGGTGCATGGACGATGGAAGCCTAACCGCTACCAACCGTTCGAAAAGCGCTCCAGAAATGGGGCGTTTTTCTTATGGTTTTTTGTTATAATGTCAACAGGAGAAATAAAAAAGCTATGGCGAAAAACCAAGATATTCTTATCAAACGGGGAAATACCCTACCGATTACTGTCACAATTACAGACGCAAACGGCACTGCAGTGGACCTCACTGGCGCGACCGTTTATTTTACCGCCAAATCAGTTGAATCAGACGTAAGTGCTGATGACTCAAGCGCAGCTATCACCAAGGATGTGACTGTTCACGTCGATGAAGCTGGCGATCCAAGTGCTACAGAGGGTATCTCAACGATCGTTCTTGACGCCGATGATACGACCGTTACCCCTGGAAATTATTTTTACGACATCACGGTTAAATATGCTGCTGTTGGCGGTAATGATCCCGTTGTCAATACAGTTGTTGAAGGCAAGTTGAAAATCGACGGGAAACCGACTAACAGGAGCGTATAATGGCTGATCAAGTACGGATTGCCGTCACTTATGCACCTGGGGCAGTCGTAAACGGCCAAGTAGTCGCACAGGCTAAAAGTTCTGTATCCGTACAGAGCCTTTCTTTGAATATCCGATCGACCATCGCAGGCACACCTGGCCCAACTGGTCCACAAGGTGAAACTGGAGCAACAGGTCCGCAGGGACCCCAAGGAGAGACTGGTCCGACTGGAGCTACGGGTGCAACGGGAGCTACTGGTCCTGCAGGTGCTGACGGTGCAACTTGGCGAAACGGCAGTGGTGCCCCAAGCAATGCTCTTGGCGTGAATGGCGATTACTATCTTGATGATGCTACTGGTGACGTTTATAAGCGTGCTAGTGGCACTTATAGCGTTGTTGCTAATATAGAGGGTCCAACTGGCCCGACAGGTGCCACAGGCGCTACAGGAGCCACGGGAGCGACTGGTGCAACAGGAGATACTGGGCCACAAGGTCCGCAAGGTGATCCTGGTGTTGATGGGCTCGACGGAAAAACTGTTTTGAATGGTACTGTCGCACCAACTACTGAGGGTGTGGACGGTGATTTTTATATTGATACAACGAATGATATGATCTATGGTCCAAAAACGGCTGGAGCGTGGGGCTCTGGCACTTCATTGATTGGCCCAGCAGGTCCTCCTGGTGCTGGTTCTGGTGATGTTACTGGGCCTTCGAGCTCAGTTGACTCTGAAATCGCATTATTCTCAAGTACCTCTGGTAAGATCATTAAACGAGCTACCCTGACGGGCCTCGTGAAAGCTGCCTCTGGCGTCATTGCTGCAGCTACGGCGGGGACTGACTATTATGCCCCAGGAAGTACAGATGTTGCAGTCGCCGATGGCGGCACAGGGGCGTCTACCGCATCAGGAGCTCGCACTAATCTTGGTTTGGTGATCGGCACAGATGTGCTCGCGCCTTCTGGCAATGGCTCGAGTCTTACTGGGCTTACAAAGTCACAGGTTGGCCTATCGAATGTCGATAACACCTCTGATGCCAACAAACCAGTTTCAACTGCGCAACAAACTGCAATTGATGGCAAAGTGGCCGATGCAATCAACGACGGTACAACTACTATTGCGCCGTCGCAAAACGCTGTCTTTGATGCTTTGGCGGGCAAACAGCCACTTGACTCTGATCTGACGGCTATCGCGGCCATCGCGCCGAGCAACGATGATATTATCCAGCGTAAGGCGGGGGCATGGACTAATCGCACCCCTGCACAACTAAAAACTGATCTAGCACTCACAAAAAGTGACGTAGGGCTCAGCAACGTCGACAACACCTCTGACGCGACGAAAAATACTGCAACTGCAACCCTCCAAAATAAGACGTTCGATAACACGAGCCCGACTGCTTTCCACTTTACTGGTATGATCGTCCCTACTGCTTTGAGGTCGGCACCAACTGGATGGCTTCTTTGTGCGGGTGGTAGCATCAGTCGTACCACTTATGCTGACCTGTTCGCAGCTATAGTGCCTAGTCTCGGTACGGTTACGATCACTATCGCATCGCCTGGTGTCGTCACTCTTTCTAGCCATGGTTTTCAAACGGGTGATACGCTATATCTCACAACGACTGGCGCACTTCCAACTGGCCTCAGTGCGAACACCATTTACTACGTCATCTATGTAAGTTCGAGCACATTCCGCTTAGCAACTTCACTTGCTAACGCTCTGGCTGGAACTGCAATTAACACTTCTGGTAGCCAAAGTGGTACTCACACGCTTCGTGCTTGTCCTTACGGCCTTGGTGACGGATCGACGACTTTCGGCCTTCCTGACCTTCGTGGTCGTGTTCTGGCTGGTAACGATTCAATGGGTGGTACGGGTGCCTCTCGCCTCATCCTGCAGCGCCCAGAGGGTACGGGTGGTACTCTCGGTGCTTCGGGTGGCTCGGCAGTTCACCAGTTGACTATTGCAGAGTCCCCTGCACACACCCACGGACTAGGTGTTCGTGTTACTGGTACAGCTGGTTACGGTCAAACGTCACCAATCCAGGGAAACGCAGTCAACGTCGGCGGTACCACGTCAGATAGCACTGGTGGCGATGGCACTCACAACAACGTCCAACCGACCATTATTGTCAACTACCTAATTAAGACGTAAAACGCTATAATAACCATTAGAAGGAAATAAAAACATGACACTAGCAGACATCAAAGCATCAGTACGCGGACTGCTCACAGACGACCAATATGACGCCGACCTCATCACGGAGGCAGCGAACTGGTTTGTTTATGAGCTTTTTAATAACACCCGTACGCGTCTTATGGAGTCGAGTGACACTATTAGCGCAGCGATCAACGCCACAACTGCCGATTTTCCTTCGGATATGATGACGTGGATCGGTATTTATAGCACTTCACCATCGGTTGCAGAGATCACCGAAAGCCACCTCCCCTATAAGCAATTTATGGCCCGTCACGCGAACTTTGCAACGGCTACCGCAGCTCGTCTTGGCGACTGGACCGATTACGGCAATGCGATGCGTTTTAGTGCCCCCTTGAGCGTTGCACATACTTTTCAGATCGATTATCTTCGTGAACCTGTTCCTATGGAGGACGATGGCGACGATTGTGAAGTCCCAGATCGCTATGGTGAGCTGGTTTCAAAGGGTACGCTGGCTCGAATCATGGAGATCAATGAAGATTATGCAGAAGCAGCGCAAGAGCGTGCAAACATGGAGCCTCTCGTCACGACGTTCATTCGCAACGAAGCGCGAGGCGGTGGAAAGACTGGCCCTATCATTATGAACAGCCGTCGCCGTCGCGGTAATTCAGGCGGTATTCCGCGTCTAGGAGAATAACTAGATGCGTAGTAGCTTTGGACGACCACAGCGAAAGATAGTGGCCACAACTGAGCCTAAGATGGATGAAACCTATGATCTTCGTGGGCTCAATTTGATTGCACCAGATCAGATTATGCCAAAGGGTGAAACCCCTTACACTATTAACTCTCGTATGTATGCTCGAAACGACAATGACTCTCGAGTGGCCAACCGTACGCGCATGGGTTCTTCTCGACTTACTACTGCTATCGGTGAAACTTTGAGCACCGAAAACGTGACAACTGGCACGGGTGATTTAGCTGTCACGACTGACCGTATTATCGCGCAACCGTTCGATGCTGGTTCGAGCAATGCACTCACTCGAATTGATCTTGAGATCAAGCGTGAGGCGGGTGCAACTGGCCATGTTATCGTAGAGATTGCTGCCGATAATGGCGGTGTTCCTGGGGCTGTGATTGCAGAGAGTTCAATCCTATCGAGCGCCATCACGACATCGTATCAATATCTTCCTGCTTACTTTATGGATGCACCATCTGTTACGAGCGGTCAACAATACTGGGTTCTGGTATACACTCAAGACAACGGATCTGGCCAGTATTCCGTTCGACAAACGGCCGACGCAGGCGCACTCGACCTCGATAGCGTTGACGATCGAGTCTCGTGGACGAGCCTGGGTGTTTCGTTCCGTTTCAAGTCTTATTTGGCGGATAATAACGGTGTTAAGGGTTGGCAACGTCGCTACCCGAGCAATGGCGTCAATCGTACGCTTTTCGCTGCAGCTGGCGATGTTTATTCTGCTCATGATGATGGTACGGTCGATACACTCGACTCTACCCTCAACTCTGGCTCTGCTGCGGTCCGATTTGCCTTCGTTGACGATAAGTCTATCTGGGTGAACGGTATCAATGCGCCACGCTGGTACGATGGCAGTGCTGTTTCTAACCTCACAAACGCCCCACTTGCCGCGAGTCATGTGATTATTCACCAGGGTCGAGCAATGTTTGTAACAGATAAGACGTTGGTTCGATTCAGTGAGCTCTATGATTTTACGACATATCCATCAGTGAACTTCTTCTATGTACCAGATCCTAAAAACTCTGATCCTATTACTGGTTGGCGCTCATTCCAGGATAACTTGGTTATTTGGACCCATGAAACGAAGCATATTGTCTACGGTAGTGACATCAGCTCATTCACCCGAAAAGAAGCCATCGGTACAAAAGGGGCTGTTTCTGATGAAGCGATCGCTGTTGACAAGAACCTAGCCTACTTTATGGCGGATGACGGCACCGTCAATGCTTTCAACGGTATCTCTGATAAAGATATTTCTGGCAAAATGGAGCCCGAATTCTCGAGCATTGTCGACAAAAGCAAGGTTCGCTTGCATCTCTATCGCAATCAGTTGCGCGTGTACTATCCTAAAGCGCCAAGTGCTTACAATAACCGCATGGCTCTCTATGACATCGCGACTGATCAGTGGTTCATGGATACGGGCCGAAACATCACAGGATCGCTTGAGTGGACCCAGGACGATAATGAGCTCATAGAGTTTAGCTCAGTGTCTCCGTGGCTCTTCACGGGCGAGCAGGGCTATTCTGACGCGGGCAAGGCTATTGACTGGAAATACTGGACCAACTACAAAACATACGGCTCTGGCGCAAGCAAAAAGCGTGTGAAGCGCTTCCGTCCTGTCCTACGAACAGTAGATGCAAACTACACCATGCTCGTCGGTAAAGATATGGACTTTGCAAATCGTCCCGATATGCGCGAGTACATTGTCTCTGGTGGTGGTGCTAAATGGGGCTCATTTGTATGGGGTGATGGCACGAAGTATGGTCGAAACCGTATGATCGACGAGAAGAGCGCTATGAGTGGCCGTGGCCGACATATTCAATACCGATTCGAACGCAAGGGAGTTGAAACGCCCGTCGAACTCTATGGCTATATCGCGCAAGTGAAGGAAGGACGACCAAAGTAATGGGACCAGGTCTTTCAATGCAGGGCGGTACGCTGCAGAATATCCCGCCAAATGCGACTCGTGAAGAACAAACAGCTGCTCTTAATGATGTCATTAACCGACTGAATAATATGCTCAAGCAGCAAGTATTTTCTGATGGCACCACGAAACGCATGATCATCGGCTACCAAAAAGGTGGTTGGGGTGAGGGAAAGGATTTTGGCATCAAAGTCTCTATTGATGGTGTTGATGTTACGAAAGCCACTGATTCGCAGTTGCTATTCAAAATGGATCTGCAAACTTGGTTCTTCTATAATCCGAATGATTCAAATCATAATGTCGCGCAACTCGGCATCCTACCAGACGGAAACGGCGGTGTAGCTGTCGCGAAGCCTGGATACGATGTCGAGGATGCGTTTTCATGAGCCATAACCCTGATATTCTTCAATTCATTTCTGAGGACGAGATCGATAAGGTTATTGCTGTTGGAACGCGTACGATCACGAACTCGGGGCCAAGTGGTACGAGTTACGCTGGCTCTGATAGGATCGTTGAGACTCCAATCACAAATCCGACTGGTAAAAAATGTTTGATTCGCTATCGTTGGAAGCTCGATAACGGCAACTTTAATTCACCCGATACGAAGCTGCTTGGGGCTTTCACTGTCGACGCAACAGCGTGGGGTGGTCCAGTATCTGATCCTCAGCCTAAAATGGTAGCAGCTACGGCTATGGGATGTTCGGCATCTTCTATTATCTTTCGTACGCTCAATGGCGACCACAGCAACGTGACATACACGGGTACAGCTATGAGCCCAGGACCCGACAGTTTCAGTGGTACCTCTCACGACTTTACGTTCGAATATGCTTTGGTGGAGATCACATAATGACTGTTGATCTATCAAAACTCAACTTTTGGTCGGGCGCAAACTATATGAAGCGCGTCAGTGATGATACTCCTTATACAGATGTCTCCCTGGGATCATTTGGGAGCGCTACATTGCCTATTGCGCATAATCTTGGGTTTATACCTGAATATGATGTTCAAGCCGAACTGCAGGGCTCTAGTGGGGCCATTTGGACGGGCAATCGACCGTGGATTGGCATGGCAGGCGCAGCAACTCCCGAGGCGGTAACTTTTGACGTATGGGTCGATACGGCGGATTTGACCATCAAATTGAGCAATCCTAACTCTGGTAGTATCACTGTCAGGGTGTACCATATCATCTATAAGGACTATTCATAATGGGAACGCTATCAGATCTTTCGAAATTGGTTCTTCTCTCTGAGAAAGGGGCATTTAAGAACAATAATGTCTATGAGGGATCATTCAACATCACAGGGTTGGCTGTGGCTGGACTGAATCAGGTCGTATTTACCGTGCCACTAGCTCGTGTGCCTGATCTTGTTTCTGCGCTGCTTAATGGGCCGACGGATACTGTTTATGGTAGTGATCCTCGTCCTGGCAACGCCTGGTTCAAAAAGGGCGCTATCTGGGTGCTAGGCAATGACGCGGGTGCTGGATATACCAACTACCCGACACCATGGATACCCGAAGTGACTATTAGTGGCGCAAATGCTATCATTAAGCTGACGTATGTGCAACAGTTCGTCGCGAACTTGAGCCTAACCAGTACGCCCTTTTCATATCGAATTTTGGATTACTCTGTCTTCTAACTTATGCTAAAATAACATCAGAAGGAAAATAAAAATGCCACCCCAAGTACGCGATTTACAAGCACTCATAGCAGAATACGGAAAAGCCTATGACCCGCAGCGGGCACTTATTGATGCCGATATTACAGCAAACGCCAATGCAGGAGCAGCTCAAGAGGCTGGGCTGCAGGCAAAACAAACTCAAGCATTCAAGACAATCGAACAACGTGGCCAGAATAAGGGCATGTATTTTTCTGGCTTCTCACCAGATGAGCAGGCAAACTACACCTCTGATACTTACCTCCCTGCTCTAGCACAACTGCAGGCGACTATTGCTGCTACTCGATCACAATTGCTCGGCAAGAAAGCCGACATCGAAACTGATGTTTACAACAAAGCCTTCAACACTCGAGAAGGTGACATCAAGCAAAAGAACGATTGGCAATCTGAACAAGAGCGCCGTGCATGGCAAGCCGAACAAGATCGTATCAATCGCGAGTTCCAGGCATCAGAAAATGCAAAGGGTCGTGCTGCAAGTGCCGCAAGCTCTCGTGCTTCGGCTGGTCCGTCTCTTGAACTGCGTCGCAACTCTGCTGGTGGCTATGACGTGTACGAAGACGGTGCAAAGTCGAAGAACTATGACTTGGCTGGCTACGCTCAAGCAACAGGTAAGGACCTCATCAATCTTTTGGCGAATGGTGATGCTCAAGACCGTCAGGCTGCTAAGTGGTACAACGATAACGTCCGCCTTGGTCGCGGTCAGGCTTACGCGCTTGATCGCCTAATGAATTACGACCGTCCAACGGCGTTCTACCTAGGTGGCGGATACGGAAGCTAGGAGGCCAATGATATGGCCGATGGCATCCAAGTAAAGCGCTATCAACGAGGCAAGAAAAAGCAAACCGACTGGCGCTCAGAATATAACAACCCGAACTCCACGGGTGATTCGGGATCTACTCGAAAAAAAGGTGACTGGCGTGCTCAATATGCTGCTGAACGACAAGTAGCTGCTCCTCAAGAGGAAGCAAAAAACATCGACGAAGGCAAGACGACCAACAAATTCAAACAGTACGAGATTGACGCTGGCGAGTCTAAAAAGCTATTTGGCATCGATGTCGGCAAATACATGGGGCAGTTCGGTAAAGTCCATAAAATGAAAGTCACGGGCGATACCGAGCTCGATCAAAAAGAATTCATCAAGCAGTTCGATAAAATGTCGGACGAAGCTAAAAAGATTTATGTATCACAGGTACAGGCAAAAGCTGGCGAAGACACTACCGCTCGAAATACCCTAAAAGTGCTCGAACAAAATGGCAAATTCAAGGGTAACTTCATGGACTTCATCGAGGGTTCGAACGATAAACTCTTTGGTGGAATTTCTCGTGGTGCGGTTCGAACGGGCGCATTCCTTACAGGCAAAAGCAAGCAGTCAGATGAGATTATCAAACAGATGGGTATCGATGGCGATGGTGGTCAATACACTGAGGCTGGTAAGATCGGTGAAAAGTTCGGTTCAGCTCAAAAGGGTGTTGTCGATGTAGCAAGTGTGGTCATACCCGCTGCAGGCGCATCAAAGATCGCTAGTGGCCTCAGTATGGTCGACAAGCTATCAAAAGGTGGCAAGGTCGCTCAAATTGCTGCGAAAGTGATTCCAAACGCTGCTGGTAGCATCGCTGGTACAACTGTATCGGCTGGCCAGGATATTGCGGAAGGGCGAGAGAAAGATCTCGTACGCAATGCTGCAATTGGTACTGCTGCAGATCTCGTGCTCCCAGGAGTGAGTAAATTACTCAAGTATGGTGACAAAGTTGCTGGCGAAACGGTCGAGAAGATCGCTACCGCTGGCGGTAAAAGTGCTAGTGAAGGTATCCAGCAAATTGGCGAACGCGGTGTCGTCGGTGGGCTCAATAAAATGTTCAGCCGTGGTGGTCAAAAACTAGCCTATAAGGTCGAAGATGCACTGAGCGGTACAAAACTGGGCTCTAAAATCGTCGATATGAAAGACGACTTCATGACCAAGTGGGTAACAGATATGCACCCACTCTATAAGACGCTGAAACGCTCAGACTTCGAGGGCAAAACGAGTGGTGCTTATTTAGCGGCTCGCGAAGCGATTGGTAACTCAAACCGCGCACTGAGTTACGCTCAAGACTTCATCGAGAATGATCCAGGCATGAAAGCTGTTGTTGATGGCATCCAGGCGAGCAATCCTGATGTCGTAGCTGGCCGAAAAGCATTCGATGAATATGCAAAAGTTCGATCTGAAATTGACCTAGCAACTGCTGGTAAAAAACAATTCTCAGAGAAGAAGATGGCCGAACTCAACCAACGGCTTGCTGATGCTGGCACTGAATCATTCGATAAAGAGTACCAGGGACTCGTCAAATTCTATGAAGACATCAATGACTTCCGTTTAGAAAATGGGCTTATCTCAAAAGCTCAATATGATCAATTTAAGGAAGAGGGCTTCGATTACGTCCGTCAACAGCGTGAGTTACCACAGTGGATGCTCGATAAGCCTGCGGGTAAAGGTGCTGGTGCGAAGGCGTCGATCACCAAGAGTGAAGCTGTTCAGAAGCGTAACAAATACGCATCGGCCGAATTGCTCTCACCTCTTGAAACTGCTATTAAAACGGCACAACTCGCGCACGTCGAGGCATATCGTAACAAAGCTGCAAAAACTGTTTACGGCCTACTCAATGAAGCTGGTGAAGCGAAACTGGTCCGCAGCACTGACCTGGTCCGTGAGAAGCAAGCCCTGTTGACCGAACTCAAAGAGGGCAAGGCGATCGTCAATAAGATGAACAAGGCCATCCGTACGCATAAAAATGCAGCGATGGCACTCAAGAAGGAAATCACAGCTCTCAACCGTAAGGGTCGCAACGAGCTTTCGAAAGAGTTACGCGCATTCGTGAAAGAATTCGATAAAAAAGCCGCTGGTAAAGACGGTATTTTCAGCGTGCGCGAAGTTACTGACAAGCTGGTATCTATGGATAGCGTCGAACTTCGCAAGATCCGTCGAATGCTCGAATCACGCAACACGAAGCTCGAGCCGCTTCTTGACCGCATCGAAATCTTGAATCGTGACTTGGCGGATCTGCAAGCGCAACGCGCAGGTATTTGGAACCAGGCAAATGCCACCAAAACAACCGTCGATAAATCTGGTATGACGAGTATCAGCTTCCTCGACGATGGCGTCGAAAATGTCGTGAAAGTTGATCCTGTAGTCGCATCGGCCGTTCACAACTGGGATAAGCAACAGCAAAACGTCATGAATAATTTTTTGCGCATGAGCAACAACGTATTCAAATATGGTACTACTGGGCTCAACGCAGGGTTCGCACTGCCTAACTTCGTAGCCGACCAAGTTGGTTCTGCTATCAACTCGAAAAATATCATGGCCACTCACAACCCGAGTAACTTTATTCACTCCCTATTTATGACCATTGGCCGACCGCTCAATGCTGCCGATCAAGACATCCTCCAGCAGTACCTAGCTGGCAACAAGGGTGCTTTGAACATTAACCAGTACACCAAGAAAGCTACCTCTGAAAAAGTCGCGAATAAACTTGTCCGTGATGGTGCGAGCCGTGGATCTCAAGCCTACACTTTGATCAAGAATCCAAAAGAAGGGTTCCGCACATTATTCCGCAGCATGGAAGATCTCATTGGCGCAACAGAAAGCGCAACTCGTATTCAAAACTTCCGTGGTGCATATAAAGCTGCTGAAAAAGAAGGGCTCGATAACGCTGCCAAGATCGCAAACCAAGCAGCCCGCGAAAACTCTGTCGACTTCCTCGAAATGGGTACCTACGGCCGAGTAGTCAACAGCTTCATCCCGTACTTCAATGCTGCCATCCAGGGAAACCGCGTCATGCTTCGCAATGCTGCAGAACGGCCTGTGAGCTTCGCGGCTAAAAGTGCAGCACTTATTGGTATGCCGATTGCTGCAAGTACAGCCTGGAACGTCTCAGACCCTGATCGCAAAGCTATCTATGATACTATCCCCGAGTACGTCAAAGAGACTAACTATGTCGTGATCGGTCCAGGAGCGAAGTGGAACGAAGAGAAAAAGAAGTGGGACGGTGTATTCTTAATGAAAAAACCGCCTGGCTTCAAAGAATTCGCCGAGCCTATCCGTAAAATGATCGAATACAAGGCTCAAAACCCAGATTCTGATGTCGCGGGCTTCCTTCGTGATGAGGGAGGATCTATCGCAGCTGACTTTGGTAGCACGATGACACCTATCGATTTCTCTGATCCAAACAAATTCTTGAGCTCAGTAACGCCTCAGATTCTCAAGCCAACGGCCGAGGCGATCACCAATAAGAACTTCTTCACAGGTGAAGACATCGTCCCTGACTACTTGAAGGACCAGGAGCCTCAAGATCAAAAGTATGAACACTACTCTCAGCTTACAAGCCACATCGCGGGTATGTTCAATACGTCACCCCTCAAGGTTGATCAGTGGATTCGTCAGACTTTTGGTGAAGTTGGTACGAACGCTATCAATACGATCGACCGTGCTTCTGGTGCTCCATCCGAAGCAATCGGCGGACGGTCGTTACCTGAAAGTATCTCCAGGCGTTTCTACGGGGCCCCAGGAGGCGCTGATACCACTGCATTCTACAAAGCATACAATCCAGCTCAATCGGCGCGTACACGGGCCTCTAAACAGGTCACAGAGCTTGTAAAGCAGGGAAAGATCCAGGAGGCGAAGCGTCGCGCTCAGGAGTACAATTCGACTGTCAACGATCGGTTTGACGGGTTCTTTAAGATGTACGGTGACTCTCCGAACTATGATCCTGAATGGAACAAGCGTATCGAAGAGCTACTGATCCCAATTAACGACCGCTCATTTAGTGCGCGAAAGCGACAAAAATGATAAACTAAGCATTAGAAGGAAATAAAAATATGCCTACAGTAAACCCAACACTACCAAACGACGGCGAAGACGCAGATGCAGTAGACATCAGCGGGCCAATTCTTGCCATCCTGTCAGTATTGAATGGCCATGTCGATGAGGATAATCTCGAAGATGGTGGAGTTATCCTCAGCAAGCTCGCTACATCTGTTGCCAACGCCTTGGTCCCTGTCGGTACTATTTTGCCCTACGGTGGCGCAAGTTCACCAAATAGCTCATGGCTTCTCTGTTATGGACAAGCTGTTTCCCGCTCGACATACTCGAGTGTTTTTGCTGTTCTTGGTACAGCGTACGGTGTAGGTGACGGTTCAACAACCTTCAACCTGCCTGACCTACGAGGTCGTACGACCATCGGCAATGACTCTATGGGTGGCACAGCTGCAAACCGTATCCAACGCAGCACCACGATCACTACAACCAATGCAAGCACTTCTGCGACTGTAGGATCTGCTACTGGCCTTTCTATCGGTATGTACGTCACTAGCACGAATGTCACGGCTGGAACAACTATTACGGCTATTTCAGGCACTACGATCACCTTAAGCGCTGCCGCAACTGCTTCTGGTACTGGCACGGCTGCTCGATTCTCCATCCTCAACAACGATGCTACCGTCCTTGGTGCCGCAGGTGGAGCAGATGTTCACACAATGGTTACTTCTGAAATGCCATCTCACTCGCACACAATAACTACAGCGCTTGCTGCTAACGGTACATTGATTGCTTCGGCTGCTGGTGCTGCGAATTATGGTGCCGCTACTGGAGTTAATGCTTCTGGCGGTGGGTTGCCTCACAGTAGTATGCAACCAGGTCAGGTCACGAATTACATCATTAAGGTGTAATTTATTACAGCTATGAAAACAAAAATGCACAACAATAAAGGTATGAACACAGATGGACTTCAATAATGGGCTCGGTCTACTCGCAACAATACTCGGGATCGTCGGTCTTGCTGGTGGTGCAGCAGGATACTTCAAAGCGTCGCGTGGAGATTCGATTATTAAATACCAAGCGATCGAAATTGATGGCCTTCGTCGAACGAAAGCTGATCTCGAAAAAGAAGTTGTCACCAAAGACGCAGCAATAAAGGCTTCTGAGTCAGCCTGTGTCGCCAAAGATGAAACGATTGCCGAACAGGGCAAACAGATTAAATTCTTGCAAAAAATGGGGCAAGGTTCACCCCAGTTGAAGAAATTAACAATAGCGGTCGAGAACCAGACCAAATTGATCAGTAAGATGATCGAGAAGGAGAACAAAAAGTAATGCCGCTCAAAAAACTAAAACCAGAGGAGACATCCTCGACCTCATCGCTCATAGCAGCAATCGAGAGAAAAGACCGTCGTTTTAGGCTGTTTCAGACGATTTTCATGGTGGGTACGTTCATTGCCCTTATTGTGATTATCGGGGCCCAGCAGCGCACGCTAGACGGCGTAGAAGAGCAATTAAGCCAAGCCAAGAGTGTGGCAGCCGAACAATCGAAACGCGCCAATGAATCTGATGACAAAATAGAGCGCAGACTCGACTGTATGGTGGTATTCTTCACCCAGAAAGACCGAAACAATCTGAGCATCACCGACATCGACAAGTGTACGCTCGATAAAGATGGGGATCTACAGCAGTTCTTCCGCACGAATGAACAAGGAGAAACCGAAACTACTCCTACGGAGCAACCCTCAAATTTAACCCCTAGCACCAGTTCGGCCCAGAACAATGGTGCGGGGAACGGCAACGGGCAAGAAAATAAGCCAGAACGAAAACCAGTTCAGATAGATCTACCGCTGTTACCACCTATCCCAGTGTGCGTACCTATCACAGAAATTTGCATGGTACAATAGGCTTATGGATGTATCGGCAAAAACAGATGCTTTCGTAGCAAAATAC
>JALQYJ010000101.1 GCA_023254175.1 Runella sp.
TTGGCACTCACTTCTGCCAAACGGTATACGTTGGCTTCACGAGCGCGGTAGTCACCCCCTTTGATGGTATCATAAAACAAACGATAGGTAGAGTCCCCGTCGTTTTGGTAATTTTTAGCGGCGTTGATTCCCCCTTGAGCGGCGATGGAGTGCGCGCGGCGGGCCGAATCCTGGAAACAAAAAGCTTTCACTGAATATCCTAATTCGGCCAAGGTTGCCGCAGCCGACGCCCCTGCCAAACCAGTACCTACTACGATAATTTCGAGTTTCCGCTTGTTGGCGGGGTTGACGAGTGCAACCGTCGAACGGAACTTTGTCCATTTCGTTTCCAGTTGACCATCAGGGGTTTTGGCGTTCAATT
Source organism: Runella sp. (assembly GCA_023254175.1). Classification (GTDB taxonomy): domain Bacteria; phylum Bacteroidota; class Bacteroidia; order Cytophagales; family Spirosomataceae; genus Runella. Next base: position 362 of record JALQYJ010000101.1, read on the forward strand.
TGGGTGATGTTGCCATATTTACTGTTGTCCGTTTAACGTTATTCTGTTATTAGTGTATTAATCGTAATTGTCAAAAGGTATCAGATTTGCTATTGCTTTATTTCTGATAACGGATAACAATTAACTGATAACTACAAACTCTTGAAGAAAAAGTACAAAGGCATCAAAGCAAATCCAATTGGAATGATGATACCGAATACACCTGCTCCCAAGAAATTGAGTAAAGGATTGTATTTAGGGTGATTAATCCCCAACGTTTGGAAAGCACTTTTGAAACCGTGCACCAAGTGAAACGAAACTGCAAACATAGAAAGTACGTAAAACAGTACGAGGATTGGATTTTTGAATCCTTCCATTACGCTGCGGTACAAGTCTTTTACAATCACCACGCGTGTTTGATTTTCTTCACGTACAAACTCTTCCATTTTGCCTTTGATTTCACCATCGAAAGGAGTCGATACTACTTCACCTGTTACGAGGCTTTGCTCGTACTGAGTGTAAGGCACATATCCAAATTTGTATTCAAACCAGAAGTTTGACATATGAACGACGATAAACACCAACAAAATGGTGCCAAGAAGTGCCATGCTACGCGAGAACCACGAGCTATTTGCCTTGCCATTAGAAACCACATAGCGTTGATTTCCACGAGCTTGACGATTTTGTTTCGCCAAGTACAATCCTTCAAATGCGTGCAACAAGATAAAGGCGTACAAGCCGTACGAAACTGTTTTGATGAGGGGGTTGGTGGTCATGAAAACTGCATAAACGTTGAACGCCAAGCCGTCGTCATGCTTAAACAACTGTAAATTACCACTCATGTGAACAATCAGAAAAGAGCACAAAAAGAGGCCAGTGAGAGCCATTACTAACTTTTTTCCAATTGAGCTTGATAGTGTTTGAGTAACCCAAGACATATCTCAGTTTTTTAAATTAAAACGATGATTATTACTATTTTCAGCGGTCAAAAGTAGGTCTCAATTAATTTAGAAACAATCTAAAATTAAACTTTTTTTGCTAATTAGCAATAGTCATTTGAAGCACAATTTTGTAACTGAGTGTGTTATTTTTTTGTTTTAAGATTAAGCTCAAAAAAATAGACATCAGGGAAAGCAAACATTGGAAAAACCAATAAAATTTACACCATTTTCCTGAAAAAATCGTTTTAAAAAATAGTAATTGCAGATTACTTGTCGTAATCGAAACTGTACCCAATTATACCCTAAAATCACTCATGAGGAATTTGGCACTACGTATTCTCCTTCTTTGGTTGTGCATTTGTAGTACATACTATTCTTATGCTACACACGTCCGCGCGGGCGAGATTACAGCACGGCGTGTCTCTGACCGAGATCTCACTTATGAACTTACACTCACAACCTATCATGACGAAATTGGGGGGCGTATGGCTAGTGATGGACAAAACGATGTCACGTTTTGTATCCGTCCTTTCAACGGGGGGACAGGGACGACCCTGTTGGTTCAGAGAACCCGCCGAGTGTCTATCAATGTAGCCACTTCTATGAATATTTTTAGTAAGCAGTTTACGTTTTCTTCGCCTGGGGTGTATGTTATTTCGGTGGGTATCGAAAACCGTAATGATGGCGTACGTAACATGTCAAATTCCGTAAATACTCCTTTTTATGTGGAGACGGTGCTGGTGATTAACGCTTCTTTGGGGTTGAACCGCACGCCCGTTATGCTCAACCCTCCTTTGGATTCTGCTCGTGTGGGACAAAAATTCTGCCATAACCCCGCAGCTTTTGATGCCGATGGCGATAGCCTTTCGTATCGTCTTTCTATTCCCAAACAAGGAACCCCTGGGACGTGCATCAACCGCAACGTAAATGGCTACCGCGACCCTGCCCTTGGCGTAGACCCCGATGCTAAAAACGAATTACAAAATGCCCCTGCCACGTTTACTATCAATCCTATCACGGGAGATTTGTGTTGGGATGCTCCGGCAAGTCCTGGTGTTTATAACGTTGCTTTCATAATTGAAGAATGGCGGGACGGTGTGAAGATTGGGGAGGTAGTTCGAGATATGCAAATTGTAGTGGCCGATGCTACTAATAGGCGCCCGCTTCTTGACCCTATTGATAATTTTTGCGTAGAAGCAGGGCAAACAGCCACACGAACTATTAGGGCTATGGACCCCGATAATAACCGAATGATTTTATCGGCTTACGGTGGGGTATTTAACCTAGATCCAGAAGGTAAACCCATTACCCCACCATTGATTGCCGTCGATTATGCTACTTTTACGCCCGCCGTAAATCAATCTCAAGCCTCTCCTGCCGTAGGTACTTTCCGATGGCTGACCAACTGTAGTCACGTTCGTGAAACTCCGTACGACGTGGTTATTAAGGTAGAGGATTTACCTGGTCGTAATAATACCCAACTGGCTTCTCTAGAGTCATTTTCTATCCGAGTAGTTGCTCCCAAACCTACGGGGCTTTCGGCACGGGTCTCAACAGGTACTGCCGCAGGTTTTACACTCAATTGGACCGCCTACCGGTGCCAGTTGACAGGTGCTCAAATTGTTATTTACCGAAAAGAAGGATGCACGGGAGGAACATTCAGTGGATGTACCAACCCTGGAAACCCGCTTGCTTTAGGTTATACCGAGGTTGGACGTGTTCCTGCTAATGCTACTACATTTACGGATGACAATAATGGGCTTGGGTTGAAAAAAGGGGGTGTTCAATACAGCTACCGCATCCGAGTAGCCTATGCACTTCCTCAAGGAGGATTTAGCCCACTTTCGGACGAAACCTGCCTCGACCTTCCTGCTCAAACGCCCGTTCTTACCAACGTAACTGTTGATACAACCAGCGCTAATCGTGGTGTTATCACAGTAAAATGGACCCGCCCACCGTTCAAAGCAGGTGAAGTCCCAGGCCCTTACCAGTACCGCTTGTCACGTGCGACGGGTTTAAATGGTACTGATTTTACTTTAATAGCTACTATTAATACCAATTTAGACGCTACGGTTGATACTGTTTATGTTGACCGCAACCTCAACACCGTTCAGAATGGCTATCGTTACCGTTTGGACTTTTTCCATACGCTCAATGGAACTCTTACAAGCCTTGGTGTGACAGAAGCAGCAAGTAGTGTTCGGTTGTCTGTTTCGCCTGACAAGCAGGGACTTCGTCTAAATTGGCAATCTATAGTGCCCTGGCGCAACGAAAACCAAAAACACCGCGTTTACCGCGAAGTACGCAACCGACCAGGTACGTTCAACTTGATTGCCGAAGTTTCGGTACAAAACGCAAGTACTTTTACCTATACTGACGATGGCACCGATCGCTTTGCCGCCGATGGAACACAGACGATTAAACTCTCGACCGATTCTACCTACTGCTACCGTGTCGAAACCGTCGGTACCTACGATAGTCCGCGCATTAGAGTAGGGCAATTGTATAATTTGTCTCAAATCGTTTGCGCTACCCCTGCTGATAGCACTAAGCCTTGTCCGCCTGTTTTGGCCATTGATGCCCTCAACTGCGACAATCTTACGGGGCTTGAATGTGCCACGACTGTTAGTAATAACCTCAACTGGACTTACCCCTCTAAAAACTCTAGCAACCAAGAATGTGCACCTGCGGTAAGCTATAACGTTTATTTTGCTCGATACCCTGAGGATGCTTTTGCTAAAATTGGGGAAACTACCGCTCCAGCCACCACATTCAAGCACACTGGATTGGATTCGTATGCAGGTTGTTATTATGTGACTGCCATCAGTCGTTTTGGCTCCGAAAGTGCTAAGAGCAATACCGTTTGTAATGACAACTGCGCGGTGTATAAGCTACCAAATGTTTTTACCCCTAATGGCGACGGTAAAAACGACCTTTTTACCCCTATCTCTTGCACAGCTTTTATCGAAACTGTTACGTTTGTGGTATATAATCGCTGGGGGACCAAAATATACGAAACCAATAACCCAGCTCTTAATTGGGATGGCAAAACGTCGGATGGCCAAGAATTGCCTTCAGGAACCTATTACTACCAAGTAACAGTTACCTTCAAAACCTTACAAAAAACCAGCGAACCCCTCACTTTAAAAGGATGGATTCAACTGATTAAATAAGATTATGATGAAACCTATGAAGCTGTGGGACACTTCAGCTTTATAGGTTTCAACCCAAGCCTTCCATTCGACACTCTTTCCTAATGGATATCATCTTCTTTGATGGAGTCTGTAATTTTTGCAATGCAAGTGTCAACTTTATCATTGATCACGACCCAACACGTCGTTATCGTTTTGCGTCGCTCCAGTCAAAATTAGGTCAAAAAACGCTTGAACAAAACGGGCACTCTACCGTTGAGCTGGACACGGTTCTTCTGTTGCGTGGCGGAAAAATCTACCAGAACTCAACTGCGGTTTTAGAAATCGCTCGCTATCTCAAAGGGTGGTCATGGCTCTATGTATTTATTGTTATCCCTCGCTTTGTTCGGGATGGGGTCTATGGGCTTATTGCTCGCAACCGTTACCGAATTTTTGGAAAATCAGAAAGTTGCCGTGTTCCTACTCCCGAAGAACGCACCTTGTTTATTGTTTGATAGTTTGGGGGAAGGCTTGTATGTTTGCATCCACAATGTCCCCTTTCAACGACCAAACTAAACTCCCTCTTGGGGGCGGAGGGCTTCTAAAAATCAATGAAAGCATACGTATTTCCAGGCCAAGGCTCTCAGTTTAGTGGCATGGGCAAAGACCTCTACGAAAACAATGCTCAAGCACGTGCACTCTTCGATAAAGCCAACGACATTCTAGGATTTGAGATAACGAAGGTTATGTTTGAAGGAACCGACGAAGAACTCAAGCAAACCAACGTTACTCAACCTGCGATTTTTCTTCATTCAGTTATTTTGGCGTCTACTGTTGCTGATTTTGCCCCTGATATGGTGGCAGGACATTCGTTGGGTGAGTTTTCTGCCCTTGTAGCGGCGGGCGCATTATCGTTTGAAGATGCTCTGCGCTTGGTGGCTCAACGAGCAGCAGCAATGCAACGGGCGTGCGAGTTACACCCATCAACAATGGCAGCTGTGTTGGGCCTTGACGACGAAAAAATCGAACAAATTTGTGCTTCTGTCGACAGCGAAGTAGTTGTAGCCGCCAACTTCAACTGCCCAGGCCAAGTGGTTATCTCAGGCTCGCACGAAGGCGTACGTTTGGCAGGAGAAAAGCTCAAAGAAGCAGGTGCCAAGCGTGTATTGCCACTTCCCGTGGGTGGTGCTTTCCATTCGCCTTTGATGGAGCCTGCTCGTGAAGAGTTGGCCGCTGCGATTGAAAACACCAACTTTACTCAACCACGTTGTGCCATCTATCAAAATGTGAATGCCCAAGCGGCAACTGATGTGGCTACTATCAAAGCGAATCTTATTTCTCAGCTTACGGCTCCCGTTCGTTGGACTCAATCGGTCAAGAACATGGTGACCGATGGCGCTACCGAGTTTGTTGAGTGTGGTCCAGGTAAAGTTCTTCAAGGATTAGTGAAGAAAATAGCTCCAGAAGTAATAACAGCAGGCGTTTAATCAAAAAAATATTGCCACTGAACCTCCTGAAAGTCAAGTAAAAGCTCTTTTTTAAGAAATTTATTTGACTTTTTTTGCAAAAAAGGCTTGACACGTAACAAAGAAACCTATACTTTTGCACCACCAAAACGGAATTGGTGGATGGTGTAATGGTAACACAGAAGATTTTGGTTCTTTTATTCAGGGTTCGAGTCCTTGTCCGCCAACCAAAGCCTCTCAATTTTTGAGAGGCTTTTTGTTTATCTACGCTTCTTGTTTTGAAATGTACCTAACCAAGTATTAAAATCGGCTACTTCATGCGAATCGCCAGCGTGAATGAGAATAGGTCATTGAGCGATGAAGGTTGTGCGTGCCAGAAATACAGACGATTTTCATCGGCAGCGATTATAGCTCAAAGCTTTCTTCTTCTTCAAAAAAGAGGTAATTTAAGAAATCACAATAAGGTTTGATAAGGCGGCAACCGTTGATTATTTCTTGAGTAAAGTTGGGGGAAGTTACTTCGACATCGGTGTATTTGTGCATAAAAAAAAGCTGTTTTCGTTTCAATAGTGCGATGTCAGGGTGATTTTCAGGGTAGCCTTTGGGTATCCGCTGTAGGCTTTCGCCCCATGCTTCGGGGAAGTACGAACGAAAATTGGGGGCTTCAATGATACTTTTTAAAGCCTCTGGATTGAAATCAATTTCTTGCCGAAACTTCGCTAGTTGTTTGGGGGTAGGGTTCCACATTCCTGCGCCTAAAAATGATTCCCCAGGCTGAATATGCAGGTAAAAATCAATCCGCCCCGAGTGCCGACCTCCTGGACCAACAGCTGCCGAAAGCCACTGTTTATAAGGTGCTTTGTCTTTAGAAAAACGAATGTCGCGGTTGATGCGGAATAGGCAATCTTTGGGTTCGGTATTGGGAAGGTTTTCAAATTCCCCGATACCTTTGATAAGGCTTTTTAGTAACGTCTCCATTTCTTTTTTGGCGGCGTCATAGCGCTTACGGTGCTCAGTAAACCACTCACGGTTATTGTTTTCGGCTAGTTCTTGAAGAAACTCAAGGGTAGATAGTGTCAACATCAGATTTCGTATTTTGGCTTAAAAATAGCAATTTTGTTGCGTCCAAACGTAGGTCTGCCCAAAAGGCAGCGGAAAAGGGAAAACGTCACTAGTACAAACAATACACAATGGCTCGAATATTAACAGGTATCCAGAGTAGCGGTAAACCACACTTAGGTAACATTTTGGGCGCTATCTTGCCCGCGATTCAGCTGTCGGAAAAGTCTGATAATGAATCGTTTTTGTTTATTGCAGATTTGCACTCGCTTACAACTATTAAAGATGCAAAGGTACTCCAAGACAATACTCGTGCCGTAGCGGCGGCTTGGCTTGCGTGTGGCCTTGATACCGATAAAGTGGTTTTTTATCGTCAGTCGAGGGTATCAGCCTATCATACCGAGCTAACGTGGTATTTGTCTTGTTTGACGCCTTATCCGATGTTGGCCAATGCCCACTCGTTTAAGGATAAAGCTGACCGCTTGGCCGATGTCAACGCAGGTTTGTTTGTGTATCCTGTGTTAATGGCGTCGGATATTTTGCTTTATGATGCCAATTATGTCCCCGTCGGTAAAGACCAAAAGCAGCACCTCGAAATGACGCGTGACATGGCGGAGGCGTTTAACCGTACTTATGGCGATACTTTTGTGATTCCTGAGGGGAAAATCGACGAGCGTTTGATGACCATCCCAGGCATCGACGGACAAAAAATGAGCAAATCATACGGAAATTATATTGACCTTTTTCAGCCTGAAAAAGAGTTGCAGAAAGTAACCAAGAAAATCTTGTCGGACTCGACACCGCTTGAAGAGCCCAAAAATCCCGAAACAGACCTTACCTTTAAGCTGTATTCGCTCATAGCCAGTGACAGCGATATTGCAACCATGCGCGAAAACTACCTGAGAGGTGGGTATGGGTATGGTCATGCCAAGCAAGCATTTTTTGAAGCACTAAAAACACGTTTTGCCAAAGAACGTGAGCTGTTTACGTACTACTACGAAGAAAATCCTGCGGCACTTGAGCAAAAATTGCAAGAAGGCGAAGAAAAAGCCCGCGCAATCGCTTCTAAAAAACTAGCCGAAGTGCGGGAGAAAATAGGACTTTCTTAAAAATGCTCCACGAAATTCAACAGCTTGATACGCAGATTTTTTTGTCACTCAACGGGGTACATGCACCTTGGGCTGATACACTGATGTATTGGGTGACGGAACGAAATACGTGGATTCCGATGTATGCCTTGCTGATTATTTGGTTGGTGTGGCAGTACAAGCAGCAAGCGGCGGGAATGATTAGTGCCTTGATTTTGACAATTATTATCGCCGATCAAACCGCTTCTGGCTTGCTGAAACCTTGGGTAGAGCGTTTGCGGCCTTGTCACGTTGCGTATCTTCAGGATAAAATACATTTGGTGGTAGAAAGTTGCGGAGGAACCTACGGATTTGCGTCGTCGCATGCGGCCAACAGTTTTGGATTGGCTACGGCTTTATGGCTGCTCTGTGGTACGGCCGTTCCGACCGTTAGACGACCCAATAAATACATCCTTTGGTTTTTTCCGTGGGCGGCATTGGTGTCTTACAGTCGCGTTTACGTAGGAGTTCATTATCCATTAGATGTTGTCGCTGGGGCGCTTATTGGGGTAGGGGCGGGATTTGTGGCGGTTAAAATAGCCAGCTTTCTTGTAGCTCGTTTTGCTAAAAAATATGCTTCAAAACGGAGATAAAGCTATTGTATTTAAACCCAAAGTAGTAGAGGTAGTGCCCAATCGAAGCTTTGGTTGGCTAGGTTCGCTTTGGGTAAAAGGGCTTTTTGATGGCCATCACTACTTTATGAATCAGCCACTTAAAGGTCGGGCTGAACAGCTTGGCGCGAAAAGATAGTTAGACTTTCTAAGTGTAGATGCTAACGAGGTGAAAACTTGGAAGGTCTTTTCTGTTTTTTGGTTTAAAAAAATAGTTATTTTTACCAAAAGTCATTTTTACAGCGTTATTTGAACTATTTCAGACAGACATGAGAAGAACGATTATCACTTTTGTAGCGCTTTCCGTTATAGTATCCTCTTGTACCGTAAGCCGTAATTCAATGCGAGAAGCCAATTATCAGCTATGGCTTCACCACGAAGATTTAGAGCTGTCGGAGCAAGTGGTTGGAGAAGCCAATCAAACCAAAGTATTGATGGTTGACTGGAAACGCCTTTTTGGCAGGAATTGGGAGTTTGGGCAGGCAGGAGGTTTACCCAATGACCCTTTTAGTCCGCAGCTTAATGGAAGTGTAACGGGGGGGGCTTCGAGCCAAGTAGAAGCCGTAAATTTTGTCATCAATGGGATTATCGGGTTAAACAATGTATCGAGGGTAGAGCAAATGGCGATGTTTGACCTCATGCGCAAAAACCCTGGGTACGACATGATTATTTTTCCGCAATTCGCCGCACGTCGTAAGTGGTTTGTAGTAGGTTCTAAAACCAACGTGACGGTGAAAGCAAGGCTCGCCCGCATGAAACCGACTAAGTAGTTGCCAGACCTTCTAAGTTTGTTGTTTGGCATTGTCGAAACTTGGAACAGTTAAACTTACTAAGATTTAGCTCCTCTGGAGCAATCAATAGCCACTCTATATTTTAGCATTCAACCTTAACTTGGAAGGTCTATTCGCTTTTCTAAAAAAACTCCCTACCTTTGCGGAAATTTTCTACAGGGCATGGCCTCTTTCAATCCAATCAAAATATTTTCTGGCTTACAATCAACGTATCTAGCCGAAAAAATCGCCCGTCATTATGGGAGAGACTTAGGCGGTTATAATCTTCGTCGATTTAGCGATGGAGAATTGTCCCCAAGTTTTGAGGAATCATTGCGCGGATGCGATGTGTATTTGGTACAGTCTATGTTTGGCTCGGCAGATAACTTCTTGGAGTTGTTGTTGATGATTGACGCCGCCAAGCGTGCCTCAGCTCACGAAGTAACGGCCGTGATTCCGTACTTTGGTTATGCACGCCAAGACCGCAAAGACAAACCTCGCGTACCCATTGCGGCAAAGTTGGTTGCTAACCTTCTGACAGCAGCCGGCGCAGAGCAAATTATGACGCTCGACCTACATGCAGGAGCAATTCAAGGTTTTTTTGATATACCAATGGTGCATCTGGAAGGAAGCAGCGTGTTTGTTCCTTACATCAAGAGCCTAGAATTAGAAAACCTCGTCATCGCGTCGCCCGACGTAGGTGGTGCGGCCCGTGCGCGGAACTTCGCGAAGTTCTTTAACGCTGACATCATCCTTTGCGATAAGTACCGTAAACGTGCCAATGAAGTGGCTTCGATGCAGGTAATTGGTGATGTCAAAGACGCCAACGTTGTATTTATTGACGACTTGATTGATACGGGCGGAACTATGTGCAAAGCCGCTGAACTCGTAATGAGTAAAGGCGCTAAGTCGGTTCGGGCCATCTGTACTCACCCTGTGATGTCAGGTGACGCGCATACACGTATTCGTACGTCAGTATTGGAAGAACTCATCGTTACGGATACCATTCCATTGCGCGAAGAAAACGAGAAAATCAAGGTATTGTCGGTGTCAGAGCTTTTTGCAAAAGCCATCGGCCGCATCCGTGACCACGAATCTATTAGCTCATTATTTATAAATCCAGCGTAGGCACAAGTGTACGCTATTTAACACGTACCTTTTTAATCCCAGGGTACGATTCACTCAAACACTCCCCTTAGGGATTGGGGGCCAATTAATTATGAAAAGTACAGAGATTGTAGGGTTTAAAAGAGCGAATCTCGGCAAGCAAGAAGCTCGCACGTTGCGTTTAGAAGCAAAAGTTCCATGTGTATTGTACGGAGGGTCGGAGCAAGTTCACTTCTCTGCGCCAATGTATTTGTTCCGCGACTTACTTTTTACACCAGATGTGTATAACGTAACATTAAACATCGAAGGAACTATTTACAACGCGATTTTGCAGGATGTACAATATCACCCAGTAAGTGACATCATCCTTCACGCTGACTTCTTGTTGATTCAAGAAGGAAAAGAAATCAAAGTGGAAGTACCTGTTCGTTTTATCGGAACGGCAGTAGGTGTGACTAAAGGGGGAAAATTGGTACAAAAACTCCACAAAATCAAAGTTCAAGGTATGGCAGATAGCATTCCTGATTACGTGGATGTTCCTGTGGCAGAGCTTGATTTGGGTAAGTCAGTAAAAGTTGGCCACTTGAAAGTAAAGGGTTTCAAAATTTTGAACAACGCTTCGTTGCCAATCGCAGGGGTAGAAATCCCACGTGCATTGCGCGGTACGTTGAAGTAATCTTCTTACGTAAGAATAAGAAAGCCCCGCATTTGCGGGGCTTTCTTCGTTTATAATGTGGCTAGTCAGTTGCTTATGCTAATTTTTCTGCCTCAGGAAGGAAGGAATTTAATTTTGCTTTCAACGTAGCTTCTGGAACCGCACCTACTACGCGGTCAACCATCTTACCATCTTGGAAAAACAATAACGTAGGGATGCTACGAATTCCAAATTTAACGGCTGTTTCAGGGTTTGAGTCAACGTCAACCTTGCCAATCGTCGCTTTGCCGTCGAAGTCACCTGCCAGTTTTTCTACTACAGGGCCTACCAAACGGCAAGGTCCACACCATTCTGCCCAAAAGTCAACCAATGTAATGGTTTTATCAGAATTTTCTACTATTTCGCTAAAGTTAGCATCCGTGATTTCGAGTGCCTTTCCCATTTTCGTAAGAATGACCGGGTCGCCGGTACGATAAATATGTGTTTAAATATTTAATCAGTAAACCAATTGCCCCCTTGTAAAAGTTCCAATGCAAACATAGCAATCTTTTACTTTACCCTAATTCGTTTATCACAAACCTTGAGTGCGGATGCTAGCTTTTATTTTTGCTATCAGTTGACCCACGGGGGCAAGGGCATCTAACCAGTGAATTGTTAGTCCGTTGCGCTCCATTTTACGGAAAAATGTCATTTGGCGTTTGGCAAACTGATGAATAGCAACGTTGAGCCGCTCGACCATGGTGTCGTAGGTGAGCACTCCAGTGAGGTATTCGGTAATGAATTTGTACTCTAATCCGTAATAAATGAGCTGTTCGGCAGTTAGTCCTTGGTTGAGCAGGGTTTGTACTTCGTCAATCATCCCGTTTTGTAAGCGCTGATGCAAGCGGTGGGTAATGCGAGTTCGTCGTTCTTCGACGGGTACATCAAGTCCGAAAATTTGGTATTGAAGCGGGGTGGGTGACGTTGTCTCAAACGAATGTGTTTGTAGGTGCTCTGCAATCTCTATGGCGCGCACGAGCCGTTTTCGAGTGGAGGTGTCCGCTAGTGAAGAATAGGCCGAGGAAGTGGTATTAAAACGCGTTAACAGGGCCTCATCGGACAGCGTTTCAAGCTGCTGTCGTAGTGTTTCATCAACGGGGATGCCCGTAAACTGGTATTGTTTTAAGACCGACTCGATGTACAGGCCTGTTCCGCCGCATAAAATAGGCGTGTGGTGGAGGTTCTGAATGGCGTTAAACGCAGCCTGAAAATCGACTTGGAAACGATGTACGTGATACGCTTCGCCCGCGTCGCAGATGTCGATGAGGTGATAGGGAATGTTTTTTCCGTCAATCATGTATTCGTCCAAATCTTTTCCTGTACCGATGTTCATGCCTCGATACACCTGCCGGGAATCAGCGCTGATAATTTCTCCTTCGACTTGGGCCGCGAGCTGCGTAGCCAAGCGGGTTTTTCCGCAGGCGGTAGGGCCAAGAATGACAATGAGCGGAGCGTCTGTCATGTCAATTAATAAAAAGGTGCTGAAAGACGCGTCTCTCAGCACCAATAAAAACTAGTTTTAATACTTTTTACACGGTTGCGGCAGTTGGTTCAGCGGGTATTTCTATTGCTGCTGCTTTCTTGGTTGAACGCTTTTGTTTGGCATTGTTCAAAGATGCTTTCACAAAATGAACAAACAACGGGTGGGGCGCCATGACCGTACTTTTGAGTTCAGGGTGATACTGTACTCCAATAAAATACGGGTGGTTGGCAAGTTCGATAACCTCTACAAGATTGTTTTCAGGGTTGATACCTGACATGGTCATACCAGCTTTTTCGAAGTCGGCACGGTAGAGGTTATTAAATTCATAGCGGTGGCGATGGCGTTCGCTGATTTTGGTTTTTCCATAAATCTTATGCGCCAACGTGCCCGACTGCAATTTACAAGCATAAGCCCCTAAACGCATCGTGCCTCCTTTGTTGGTAATGTTTTTTTGGTCTTCCATCATTCCAATCACTGCATGATCGGTCTCGCTGTCCATTTCGGTAGAGTGCGCATCAGCCCAACCCAATACGTTGCGGGCGTATTCAATGACGGCCATTTGCATACCTAAGCAAATCCCAAAGAACGGAATGTTGTGTTCGCGAACGTACTGTACGGCGGCAATTTTACCTTCGATACCACGTTCGCCAAAACCTGGAGCTACAAGTACGCCATCCAATGATGCCATTTTCTCACCCGCATTTTCGGGCGTGAGGTGTTCGGAGTGAATCCATTCGATTTCGACTTTACACTCATTGACCGCCCCAGCGTGAATAAACGACTCAGTGATAGACTTATAGGCATCGTGTAGCTCTACATATTTACCCACCAACCCAATACGAATGTGGTGTTTTGGATTTTTGAGGCGATCTACAAAAATCTGCCACGCTTCTAAATCCACGTCTTTGTCGTCGTAGATGTCTAGCATGTACAAAACGCGCTGGTCGAGGCGCTCTTTTTTCATCAAAAGCGGTACGTCATAAATCGTCGATGCGTCCATGGCTTCAATGACTGAAGCGGGTTGAACGTTACAGAACAACGCGATTTTGCGGCGCATTTCGTGCGGAAGTGGATGCTCCGTACGGCATACCAAAATATCGGGTTGAATCCCCGATTCTTGGAGCATACGAACGGAGTGTTGAGTAGGCTTGGTTTTCAACTCACCTGCCGAACTCAAATAAGGAATCAGCGTAAGGTGAATCACCAACGCATCGTTTTCGCCCAATTCAAATTTTAACTGACGAACAGCTTCTAAAAATGGCAAAGATTCGATATCCCCCACACAGCCTCCGATTTCGGTAATAACGATGTCGTATTCGCCCGATTCGCCGAGAAGAAGCATCCGTTTTTTGATTTCATCGGTAATGTGAGGAACTACCTGTACGGTTTTTCCCAAGAAGTCACCACGGCGTTCGCGCATGATGACATCGTAATAAATACGGCCCGTAGTGACGTTATTAGCTTGCGAGGTACGCTCATTCAAAAAGCGCTCGTAGTGCCCCAAATCGAGGTCAGTTTCGGCACCATCGTCTGTTACATAGCATTCACCGTGTTCGTAGGGGTTGAGTGTTCCTGGGTCAACGTTGATGTAAGGGTCAAATTTTTGAATCGTGACCGACAATCCGCGTGATTGGAGGAGTTTTGCGAGTGAAGAGGCAATAATCCCCTTTCCCAATGAAGATGTTACACCGCCAGTAACGAAGATATATTTTGCGGTTTTTTGCCCGTGAGCAGCCATGACTTTGGAGTTTGTTTGGACTGGTTACGGGATACAAAGGTACAGAATTTTACGTCTGTGTCGCTATATGAATTGAACTTGCTTTTTAGGAAAATGGCTAAGTTGTTGATAGACAGTGGTGAAAATTGTATTAAAAAAAGTTGATAATTATCTCTCTCGTTGGCCTACTGAGAGATTAATCTATCTTTTGTACATTTACTCAGAGAAGCGATTTGTGCGTTAGGTTGCTTTGTAGAAGACGTGTTTTATTTTCAAATTTTCTCATTTTCAAATTAAGTACTTTCCTGTATGTCCACTATTTTTCGTTTGTTGTTGCGGGTTGTTGTTGCAGTGGTGTTAATCAGCGGTGTAATTGCCCTGTGGGAAGCTTTCAAAACGGGGAAATGGTTTTCGTTGGGAGCGGAAGGAGAAACCCAAACTACCCATGCCGTGGTGCTCGAAGAAGTGCAAGCGTTGGGGAAAATGGAGCTGGTTCGGTACAATTTCAAAGACATCGTGGAGCACGAACAAGTAGTGCAGTGGCTACCCAACCCCAAAGCAGTATTGATTGTACAAGGTGAGGCGATTGGGTGTATTGATTTGACAAAAATCACTACTTCGGACGTCATCGAGGAGTCGGATACGGTCATTGTACATTTGCCCGAGCCCGAACTTTGCAGCTACAAAATCGACCATTCCAAATCGAAGGTATATAATACTGAATACGCTTTTATGGAAGAGGCCAAGCTCGTGCAAGCGGCTTACCAACACGCCGAGCAGCAAATTCAAAAAGCAGCTTTAGAAATGGGGATTTTGGAACAAACCAAACAAAATGCCAATCAAATCTTGAAGTCTGTGTTAGAAAAAATATCGGGCAAAAAAGTAGTGCTGCGTTATCGGATGAAAGCGACACTGGCGAAGCCACGGTGATAGAAAATTAATTTAACCTATGATGATACAAATGAAAAAAACACTTTTACTTGCGCTACTGCTTGGATCGCTAGGAGGCGCCCACGCCCAAAAAACCACTGTGGCGTCGCCCGACAAAAACGTGGTGCTTACGACCCAACTTGCTGCCAATGGCACGGTTTTGTACAGTGTTTCTTACAAAAAAACGACTTTTGTGGAGCCGTCCACGCTGGGCTTTTCGTTGAGCCGTCCCAAAACGATGCTGACTCAATTTTCGCTGGTGAGCATAGACTCTGCTACCGTGGACGAAACGTGGAAACCTGTTTGGGGGGAAGTAAATCAAATTCGGAACCACTACAAAGCCCTGACGCTGACCCTCAAAGACAAAGCGGGAATTGTGGTGAAAGTGGCCTTTCGGGTGTTCAACGAAGGGGTTGGGTTTCGGTACGAGTTCCCTAAACAAGAGTCCCTCAATCACTTTGTGGTGGCCGACGAACTGACGCAAATCAACTTAGCAGGCGATTATAAAGCTTTCTGGATTCCAGGCGATTATGATACTAACGAGTATTTGTACAATACCACCTCACTGAGCCAAGTAGACGCAGTGACGGCAGCAGCGAAGGAGACTGATATTGCCCTTAAATCGGTGATTGGCCCCAATGTGATTCAGGTGCCGTTGATGCTCAAAACCCCAACGGGAATGTATATCAACTTGCACGAAGCGGCCTTGGTAAACTACCCTGTGATGCATTTGGCCTTAGACAAAAAAACGTTTACTCTTACTTCTCATCTTGTGCCCGATGCCGTGGGAAATAAGGCATATTTGCAAACGCCGTTTACAACCCCGTGGCGTACCATCAACGTAAGTGATAAAGCAACGGATATCTTGGCGTCGAAAATGATATTGAACCTCAACGAGCCTTCAAAAATTACGGACGTTTCGTGGATTACGCCCCAAAAGTTTATCGGGATGTGGTGGGAAATGCACGTTGGAAAAGCGACTTGGGAAAAAGCTTCGGGAAAGCATGGGGCTAACACCGCCAACGTCAAAACTTACATTGATTTTGCAGCCCAACACGGTTTTGATGGGGTATTGGTGGAAGGATGGAACGAGGGTTGGGAAGACTGGTTTGGCAATTGGAAAGAAAATGTGTTCGATTTTATTACCCCTTATCCCGACTACGACACCAAGGGCTTGACCGACTACGCTCGTCAAAAAGGCGTTCGGATTATCATGCACCACGAGACGTCGGGAGCGGTGACCAATTATGAGCGTTGGATGGACAAGGCGTTTCGCTACATGCAAGATAATCAGATGAATACCGTTAAAACGGGCTACGTGGGACGGATTATTCCGCGCGGTGAGCACCACGACGGGCAATGGATGGTGAATCACTACGAGCGCGTAGCCCAAAAAGCCGCCGAGTACAAAATCATGGTGGAAGCCCACGAGCCTGCGCACCCTACGGGCTTGCACCGAACGTACCCCAACTGGCTCGCCAACGAAGCCGCCCGCGGAAATGAGTTTAACAATGCCCCTAAACTCGGACTTGTGCCCGAGCACGAAACCATCTTGCCGTTTACGCGTTTGATGGGCGGCCCGATGGATTATACCCCTGGCTTTTTTCATTTTCAGCTTAATCAGTACGATGCGTCGCGTACCACGCGCGTTCGGACGACCTTAGCCAAACAGTTGGCGTTGTACGTGACGATGTACAGCCCCTTGCAAATGGCGGGCGATTTTCCCGAAAACTTCAACAAATATTTGGATGCGTTCCAATTTATCAAGGACGTTCCCGTAGACTGGGACGATACGAAGGTATTGGCGGCCGAGCCAGGCGATTTTGTTACGATTGCCCGCAAAGCAAAAGGAAAACCAAACTGGTTTTTGGGAGCTATTTCGGATGAAAATGCGCGGACTTCGGTGTTAAACTTTGATTTTTTGGAGGAAGGAGCCACGTACCAAGCCACCATTTACCGTGATGGTGAAGGTACCGATTGGCAAACTAATCCCGAAGCGTATGAAATCGAAAAAATGACCGTTACCAACAAAACCACCCTGAGCATTCGACTGGCTAAAGGTGGAGGGTGTGCCATTAGCATCATTAAACAGTAATTTATATTTATCAAAAACAGAATGACACCCTCAAAATTAGCCATTTTAGTAAGTACTTTTTTGCTTTTCTTGGGCTCAGCTTGGAGTCAAACCAACGTCCTTCGACAGCGTTTACAACGGGTCGCTGCTACCACCCAAGGAATGTTGGGGGTCGGTGTAGTTGACTTCAGTAACGGCGATACCGTGAGTGTTAATGGACAATGGCATTTCCCGATGCAGAGCGTGTATAAATTCCACTTGGCCTTGGCGGTATTGAGCGAAGTCGATAAGGGAAAATGGACGTTGGAACAAAAAATAAAAGTGACTAAAAAAGACTTGTTGCCTAATACATGGAGTCCTTTGCGGGAAAAATACCCCAACGGTGAGGTAGAGCTTCCGCTGCGCGAAATCCTAGAATACACTGTGGCGCAAAGCGATAATAATGGCTGTGATATTCTGTTTCGTTTGGTAGGTGGTACCAAAGTCGTGGATAAATACATCAAAAGTATTGGTATCAATGAGGTAAATATCGTAGGTACTGAAGAAGAAATGCACGCCGATGACCGAGTGCAATTTGACAACTGGAGCACGCCGCGTTCGGCCGCAAAGTTGCTGGAGGTGTTTCACCAAAAGAAGATACTTTCAAAAAATAGCTGGGATTTTTTGTGGAATACCATGGTAAGCACGACAACTGGCCCGCTCAAAATCAAGGGGGTGTTACCTGCTAATGCGACGGTAGCGCACAAAACGGGTTATTCGGGCGTTAATAAACTGGGAATCATCGCCGCGACCAATGACATCGGCATTATGCAACTTCCCAACGGAAAGTACGTGGCCATCGCTGTTTTCTTGTCTAATACCCCTATGCCCGAGGCGCAGTGCGACAGAGTTATTGCAGAAGCGGCAAAAGTAACGTGGGATTATTTTTTGACGAAATAACTGCTTTAAGTGCTTTGCCACTTACTTTTGCTTATACATTGCCATATCCTCAAATTTTCATCTTAAATGCGTATCGGAATCTTTTTTGGCGGTCCAGCGCGTGAGCGCGAAATCTCCTATGCAGGTGGTAAAACTGCCTACGAAAACATCGACAAAACTTTGTTCACGCCCGTGTTGGTGTTTGTGGACAGCCTCGGTAATTTTATCCTGACCGACGAGTCAAAGTTGTACCATTCGGGAATTCGGGAGTTTTATCCTGGACCTGCGTTTCGTGATGGTGGCTTTGAAGTGTATATTGAGTCGTTGCAGCAGCAGTTGGCTCCGCAAGAAATCGAGGCATTGATGCACGCTATCGGAACGCCGATTCAGCCGAAAAACTTTAAAACGTATTTCGATTTTGCCTTTATCATCCTTCATGGCCCCGACTGCGAAGACGGCGCCATCCAAGGTTTGTTGGAGTGGCACAAAATCCCGTACATGGGGCCAGGTTTGTTGGGGTCGGCGGTGAGTATTGATAAAATTTTGCAAAACGAGCAAATTGCCCGCGCCAATGGACAGCACAAAAAAATGCAGGTGGTTCGCTGGGAACAGTGGCGCGAAACAGAAGTAGCGGAGGTATTTGAAGCTGCCAAAGCGGAGTTGGGCCTTCCTATTGTTGTAAAAGCACCTCACCAAGGCTCGTCGATTGGGGTTTCGATTGTTAAAGAAGATCGCCTCGACGATTTTGTGAAAGCTATGAACCAGTGCTTTTTTGCTTTGGAAGTATCCGCTGACGAATGGAAAGTCTATTCAGAGGAGGAAAAACACGCTTTTGCGCAGCGTATTGCCAATCTCGATGAAAGCATCGGCTATCCTGTCGTGATAGAACAAACGGGCGAGTTTATCTATCACCCCACCGAATTGACTGAAAAGTTAGAAAACTGGGTAACGGGAAACAGTCAACCCGAAACACCCAAACTGACCCTCTTATCGGCCAATGCTGAAGACCAAGTCTTGTTGGAGGAGTTTATCAAAGGGCAAGAGTTTTCGTGCGGGGTGATTCAGGACAACGACGGTACAGTGATTGCGTTGCCGCCTACCGAAATTGCTAAACTCGAAGAAAATCAGACGTTTGACTTCAAGACAAAATATAAATTAAACGTTACTCGAAAATTTATTCCCGTACGTACGTCGCTCGAAAACAACCAAAAAATTCAGTACAACATTGCGTTGGTATTTGAAAAGCTGGGAATGAACGCAGTGACGCGGATAGACGGATTTTTGACGCCCGATGGACGTGTTTTGCTCCACGACCCCAACACCCTTCCTGGGATGTCGCCAACGTCGTTGATTTTTAAACAAATGGCTGAAATTGGCTTGGATGTTACGCACGCCATCACGTATTTGATTCGTCAGTCGTTGCGCGAACGCATTCGTACAGGAAAAGATACGGTGCATTTGCGTCAATTATTGGCGGTTTTGGATGAAAAAATTGCGGCTCAATTGGTCGAAATAACCACCGAAGAAGTGGTGTTTGAACCTACCCAAGAAGGCTATTTGGACGGCCGCCGTCGCTTTAGTCAGTTGTCGTCTTCGGGCAAAGTAAAACCCATTGCCGTGCTACAAACCAGCGAGACGAAAAAAGTAGTGATGCCTGTCAATCTCTTATTCAAAGATACCATTGACGACGTTTTAGAGGCATTGGCGCAGCCCATTCACCCGCTGATTGAAGAAACCCGTACCAAAGCTATCAACGTTACGAAGCGTTTTGTGGGTTAAAATACTTGTACAAACTCCCCATCCATGCTCCAACAAATGCCGTTAGTTAGTCTTAGCCAACTAGCGGTATTTGTTAAAACAAAAACTTACTTAATTCACAGTCAACAGCTTGGTAATAAGACGAGTTTTTGGTGTAATCTAACTTCACGCCTTGAGTATGTGTTATTTCAATGATAGTCTCGGTGAGTTCTGTGTCAGGGTTTACTAACATGATATCAGGGGTAGCGTTTATCTCAAAAACAGAGTACGAATTACCAATCATTCCCACGTGAAGTAAGTCTCATTTTTGAGAACAATTTGCTTACTCCAGCGTTTTTCTTTTGAATTAGAGGAAAGAGGGGAGTAAATTTTCGGGTTTTCCAGTATTTATAGCAAGAGACCTTTCCGATTAAGCCAAGTAGTATGTACAAAGTTGTTTTCCGACTATTCGTTGTTTTATTCGCTTTCCGTTCGTGGGCGCAGTCCGACACCACCATTACGCTGCAAGCCATCACGGGACTTCAATTTGATTTGGCACGTTTTGCTGTCAAACCCAATCAAAAAGTCAAGATTTTGTTTAAAAACGAAGACGACATGGCACACAATCTGGTAATTACTCAACCCGATAAACGCCTACCTGTGGTCGAAACTGTCATCAAAATGGGTGATAAAGCCCAAGCAGTTAATTACGTTCCGCCCATGCCTGAAGTGCTCGTGGCGAGCAAAATCTTGGTGCCTAATACTACCGAAACCATCACTTTTACCGCGCCTGCGACCGAAGGGGTGTACCCGTACGTGTGTACCTACCCAGGGCACGGCTATGTGATGTACGGTGCAATGTACGTCACCACTAGGCCATTACCGTTGCTTGCAACCGATCCCAACATTCCACCTTCGCGCCAAACGTTGGAACGGATTCTGAGTTCGCCGCACCCTTTTCCGTTAGAATATCCGCTGCTTTACCGCACATTCATGCCCGAATGTAGCCCTGCGGCTATTGCCGTGGCGTTGTCGGCGTCTCATGCCTATTGTTTTGATGCGGGCAAGTGCTATTTGCGCTATGCGTGGCGGGGTGGATTTGTGGACAATACTGACCACTGGAAAGGTAATGGAAATGCGCTAGGCAAAATCCAAGGAACAATTTATTTTAAAGATAACGTCACCTACCCACTACGGGTAGGGAAAGCCGATAAGTTGCCCGAGGTTGATTTTAAAGGCTATACCCTGTCGAATCGCTTGCCGACGTTCCGATACGCCATTGATGGGGTAGAAGTACGCGAAACGCTCAAGGCATTGCCCAACGACGAAGGAGTATCGCGGACGTTTGTTTTCAGCAAACCGACAACTCAAACCGTGTATTTGGTGACTCAGCATACGGACGGTATTACCTACAAATCGTCGGTGGGGAAGTGGCAAAACGGTACGTTGACGCTGCCTAAAGGAACGACTAAATGCGTCGTGACGATGCAGGCACCACCCGCTGCCCAGGGAGCGCACCACGGGCATTAACGGCCTCGTTTTCGGTTGTGAGCAACCGAAAAGTTACCCCAAAAAAAATTAGGTAAAACGAATACAAATAAGAATAGAACCAGCAATGAATTTTTCCAAAAGTAGAGTGTTATACAAAAGCTCTTTGATTACCTATTTTTTGGTTCAATTAATGATAAGTCCGTTGTTTGCGCAGCGCGACACGATTACCAATTATTACGAAACCGAGCGAATCAAACTTCCCAAAGGACTTCGGGCCGAGACGGGCGGGATGGATTTTATGCCCGATGGGCGCTTGGTGGCGTGTTTTCACTTGGGAGAAGTGATGACTTACAACCCCAAAACCAAGGTTTGGAAGAAATTTGCGGAAGGTTTGCACGACCCCTTGGGCGTAGCAGCCATAAGCAATACGGAGATTTTGGTGATGCAACGCCCCGAACTGACGCGCATCAAAGACACCAACAACGACGGTGTAGCGGATGTTTATGAAACCGTCACCGACGATTTTGGCATGTCAGGCAATTATCACGAATTTGCTTTTGGACCGCTCAAAGACAAAGACGGTAACTATTTTATTGCCCTCAACGTTGCCTCCAACGGTGCAGGGATTCGTCCCGAAATTCGTGGGACGTACGATTCGTTGAGCCGTGAAGGGCGGATGTACTCGTGTGTACCGTACCGTGGTTGGGTGATGAAATACAACGTAAAAACGCAAAAGTTAGAGCCGTATGCGTCGGGTTTTCGTTCGCCCAATGGGCTAGGATTTGATGCCAAAGGTCGTTTGTACGTGTCAGATAATCAGGGAGATTGGCGCGGAACGAGCCCTTTGTATCACGTTGAAAAAGACAAGTTTTATGGACACGTCGCGAGTTTGATTTGGAAAAAAGACTTTCCTCGCGTTAAGCCACTTTCGTTGCCCGTCGAAAAATTAGATAGTATGCGTACCCGAGAAGCAATTGCATTTCCACACACCGAAATCGCCCATTCGGTAACGCAGCCTTTGCTTGATAACACAGGCGGTAAGTTTGGGCCTTTTATGGGTCAACTATTTATTGGAGAAATGGATTACCCGCGTTTGGTGCGCTTGCTGATGGAAGAAGTGGGTGGACAAATGCAAGGCGCTTGCGTAGCTTTTGGCGATGGAACGGGTCTATTGAAAGGAAACAACCGCTTGGTATTTGATAAAAATGGCGATTTGTGGGTAGGACACAACGACCACGGCTGGGTAGGCGATGAAGGGCTTTCGCGTATTCATTGGAAAGGAAAAATTCCGCTGGAAATCATGGCGATGAACCTCACAAAAGAAGGGTTTGAACTTACGTTTTCGCTACCCGTAGATGCCAAGATAGCGACCAATCCGAGTTTGTATAAATTTCAGCGTTATTACTACAAATACCACCGCCTCTATGGCTCGCCTAAAACCGACGTGGCCGACGTCGCCGTGAAAGAAGTAACGCTATCGCCCGACGGCAAAAAGGTATCCTTCAAATTGACCGAATTGAAAGCGGGTTACGTCTATGACCTCAAAATGGGCGAACTAAAAACCGCCGATGGAAAACTGCTGATGAACCGCGCGATTTATTATACCTTGAATAAACTGAAATAGGGAGTCAGCGAAGAAAAGCGTATTTTTTTTTCCTACTTACTAAACTTGAGAGGCTTATAAGTGCACAATTGGCGAAAAAACAGTATACGTTAGAAGAATATTTTGAGCTCGATAACCAGGAAAGTGTAAAATTAGAGGCGATAAAAAATGCGTATACAATTTCCTTACTCTTTTTTTGTCATTTCCCAAGTTGGTTGTGCCTAATTGTGGATAGACCTGCCCTACGTCAGTTTAGCGTCTAGCTATGATTTGGGGGCAACGTTTTTACCGTAAAAACCAAACTTTACGTATCAAGTCCTTCTCCACCAAATAAATAGCCGTGGCCGAAAACGCTTGTCCGCGTCCCGTAATGTATTCTTTGTCAATGACATAGTTTCCCTGAATGATTCGCCCGTGCAAGGCAGCGAAGTTTTGGGGAAACTTTTTAAAAAGACTTCCATAATCACTTTCTAGGTCTTTTTTGGTCAAAACGCGTGGTTTGGCATTTTGAAAACTGTAAATCTCAACGGTATCGCTGTAGGTTTCTACAAACGCCTTGAGGTCTTGACGGTTGTAAGCATCTAATTGCTGTTGGACGATTTTTTCAGGATTTTGAGAAAATACCTTCCACGAAATAAAGAAAAATACGGGCAACAAGAGTGATTTCATAGCAAGGTTTATTTTTGATACACGCGTACGTAGTCGATGATGTATTTGGATGGAAATTTACTAGACGAAGGGTCGCCTCCGTTATCGCCACCGATGGCGAGGTTGAGCAGCAAATAGTGAGGTTGCCTAAAGGGGTTTTTCTGCGTACCGTCTTGGTTAATGGTATATTGAAGTTCAACAAAATTAAGCAATTCGCCGTCCACGTAAAGTCGAATGGCCTTTTCGTCCCAATCCATGCGCCATATGTGAAATTTCTTACTCCAACGCGGGTCTCGGAAGGTCTCAATCGGTTTCTTTAGGTCGCGCCAAATCGCTTTGAAGCGCGTTTCACTCCCCCACGCGACATTGGCTAACAACATGCCTCGGTAAAACTCCATGATGTCGATTTCGCCGTTGCGCGGCCATTCGCCGTCTACGCCCAGCGTCCAAAACGCAGGCCAAATGCCTGCTTGCGTATCTATCTTCGCCCGCATTTCGAAGCGGCCATATTGCCAACTGTGCAAACCTTGCGTTTTTAAACTAGCAGCGGTGTAGTTGATATTTTCTCGTTGTTTGCGCCAATCTTGGCTTTGGGCGTTATAGGTAGGGTTGGGTTTTTGTTCACGTTGGCCTTCGATGATAAGTTTTCCTTTTTTGACATACGCATTTTCGGGTTGGTACCACTGCAATTCGTGGTTACGGACAAATCCTTTTTCAAAAGCCCAGTTTTGTGGATTGGGCGCCCCCTCGTTAGAAAACTCATCCGACCATACCAGTGAGTAGCCTGTATACTGGGGGATTTTTTGCCCAAAACATCCCAAAGGAGTACTCAAAAGTGCCACTAATAACCTCAGAAGGGTAAATATTTTGGTTTGGTATTTTTTTATTGATGTATTAGTAGGTCGCAATTGCATTCGGTGGTGGATTTTATGGTGACTTAATGGTTACTTTTTTTAAAATTTGTGTCAATTATAAGAGTTCGTACATTTTTAACTTATTCCAGTTATCCATGAGAAAGACCTCACAATTGTGGTTATACTTTGTAACTGCGGCGGCATTAGGGCTACAGAGCTGTTCTCGCAACCCCGTTACAGGTAAAAAAGAAATTATCTTCATGTCCCAAGAGCAAGAAATTGCTTTGGGGGCACAGTCGCACCCGTCAATTGTGGCTACAATGGGGTTGTATGAAGATGCGAAGCTACAAAACTTCATCAACGAAAAAGGGAAATCAATGGCGGCTATTTCACACCGTCCCGATTTGCCCTACCAGTTTCATATCGTAGATTCTCCCGTTGTCAACGCTTTTGCTGTTCCAGGCGGTTATGTCTATTTTACCAGAGGTATTATGGCTCATTTTAATAATGAGGCTGAATTTATGGGGGTATTAGGGCACGAAATTGGCCACATTACGGCCCGCCACTCAGCGCGTCAGCAGACTTCCCAAGTACTCGGTACTGTCGGCTTAATGGCAGGGATGGTGTTGTCGGAAAAAGTACGCCAAATGGGTGACCAAGCTATGCAAGGATTGCAAATGGTGTTGTTGAGCTATAGCCGTGCGCACGAGTCAGAGTCTGACAAAATTGGGGTTGGTTATTCGAGCAAAGTAGGCTACGATGCCCGCGAAATGGCGCAGTTTTTCGGAACCATCAAGCGCATTTCTGACAAAAGTGGCCAGGCAATTCCTACCTTTATGTCAACGCACCCTGACCCAGGTGATCGCTTTACGAACGTGCGCCAAATGGCTGAAGAATACCAAAAAGCGAACCCTGGGCAGTATTTAGTGGAAAGAGAGCGTTATTTACGCATGATTGATGGGATTGTTTTTGGGGACGACCCAAAACAAGGATTTGTAGAAAACTGGAATTTCTACCATCCAGAATTGAAATTCCAATTCCCCGTTCCCCGTGATTGGCAGTACGAAAACTCACCCATACAGTTCCGAATGGCGGCCAAAGATGGTAAGTCGATGATGATGCTCACTGTTGCCGAGGGTAAAACTTTAGACGAAGCGGCGCAAAACGCGGTTAAAAACTATAATTTCAAAGTGCTGGAAAACAAAAAAACAACTACTAATGGCATTCCAACATTGGTGATGGTTTCTCAAATCCAGCAGCAACAACAGCAAGGAGGCCAAACAGCACCACAACAAGCCCAAGACCCAAATACAGTAGTGCAGGTAGTGACTTATTTGTACCAGTATAATGGCATGATTCTGGCGATGCACGGCATGAGTTACGCGCCTACGTTTGCTGCTAATTTACCTACGTTCCGTAATGTTGGGGAGAATTTTCGTAACCTCAACGACCCTGATAAACTTAACCGTAAACCTGATCGTATTCGTATCAAAACGGTGGCGCGTACGGCTTCTTTCAAAGACGTAATGAAAAGCTTTGGAATGCCCGATAGTAAGTTGGAGGAATTGGGGATTTTGAACCAACTGCAAGCCAACGACCAAGTACAG
The DNA here is from genome assembly GCA_023254175.1 of Runella sp. Classification (GTDB taxonomy): domain Bacteria; phylum Bacteroidota; class Bacteroidia; order Cytophagales; family Spirosomataceae; genus Runella. The sequence goes on from JALQYJ010000101.1 coordinate 26,309, forward strand.
CAGGGGACGTTGGTCAAGATAATTACAAAATAAAACTCGTAAAAACCCCTCTTGGTCGCAAAATCGACTGAGGACGAGTAAATAAGCCCAAGCGAGGTTTGGGCTTTCGCATCGAACGGAGTAGATTTGGGTTAGAATACTCACATTTACTCCGTTTTTGCATGAAAAAAATCATTACACTTCTTATCACACTGGCGGTAACTTCGGCCATAAGGGCACAAACGCCCACTTTCCCCCGAAATGGGGTCTATGATGAGCGGCCAGAAATGTACGCTTTTACCAATGCGACCATTTATGTAGATGCTCGTACGGTCGTTGAAAATGGAACCCTTCTTATTAAAAACGGGATTGTCGTGGCGGCAGCCAAAGACGTTCAAATTCCGTCGGGTACGGTAGTTACTGACCTAAAAGGCCGTCGGATTTATCCTGCGTTTATCGACATGGAGTCGGATTACGGAATGCCCGAAATCGTTCGCGGACAGCGCAGTGGTCGTGGTTTTACCCAACAAATCGAATCCAACAAAAAAGGGGCGTATGGCTGGAACCAGGCCGTCAACGCTGAAACGGAAGCAGGTAAGCTTTTTACCCTGAATGCCACCAAAGCCGATGAACTTCGTAAACTGGGCTTTGGGGCAGTACTGACGCACCACCACGACGGGATTGTGCGCGGAAGCGGTGCGTTGGTAAGTTTGTCTTCCGAAAGCGAAAATACGACCTTGTTGCGTCATCCTGTTTCGTTTCACTTATCATTTAATAAAGGTACTTCAATGCAGCAGTACCCTAACTCACCGATGGGCTCAATGGCCCTTCTCCGTCAGACGTATTATGACGCCGAGTGGTACAAAAACAGCGGTAAAAATGTAGAGTTTAACCTCTCACTAGAAGCATTTAACAAATTTAATTCATTGCCTACCATTTTTGAGGCGACGGACAAATGGAGCTTGATGCGGGCCGATAAATTGGGCGATGAATTTAAAACGCAATTTATTTTTAGAGGTTCAGGTGATGAATACCAACGCATCGACGAAATTAAAGCAACGGGTGGCGCTATCATTCTGCCCATCAATTATCCTTCGGCGTTCGACGTAGAGGATGCTTGGGATGCTGATAACGTAAGCCTTGCCGAAATGAAGCATTGGGAAATGGCGCCTGCCAACGCCGCCGCTCTCGAAAAAGCAGGTGTGAATTTTGCATTGACCTCGGCTTTGCTCAAAACAAAAACGGAGTTTTTGCCTAACCTTCGCAAAGCTATCGAACACGGCTTGAGCGAAACCAAAGCCCTCGAAGCCCTCACGACCATTCCTGCCCAATTACTCCAGTGCAGCGACAAAATCGGAAGCCTTAAAATAGGTACGTGGGCAAACTTTATCATTACGTCGGGAAGTATTTTTAGCGCGGATAATATTATGTACGAAAACTGGATTCGTGGAAAAAAATACGTCATCAACTCATTGAGCCAAACGGACATCCGTGGGACGTATCAGTTGAATTTGAACGATGAAAAAGGTAAGCTTGTCATTACTGGTAAGCCCGATAAGCCAGAATACCAAGTAGTATTGCGCGATACGGTGAAAATTACGCCCAAAGTAACTTTCCTTAACGACGTCATTTCTATCAACTTCCAGCCCGACCGCCGTGTGCCCAATGCAACCACTCGTTTGACAGGTTATTTGGAAGGAACTACCTTGAAAGGAAGTGGCGAAAACGCCAAAGGCGAGGCTATCAAGTGGGCGGCTACGTTCCAAGAAGCCTACAAAGCGCCTGAAACACGCCGCGATTCTACCCAACGCCCAGTACCGAATGTCGGTAAACCGCTTTATCCGTTTGTTGGGTTTGGAAACACCGATAAACCAAAGCCTGAAACCATTTTGGTAAAAAATACGACGGTCTGGACTAGCGAAGAGGCAGGGGTATTGACAAACACGGATGTATTGGTCGAAAATGGAAAAATTACCAAAGTAGGTAAAAACCTTTCGGTACCAACGGCTCGCATGATTGACGGAACTGGTAAGCACCTTACGCCTGGTATTATTGATGAACACTCGCACATTGCGCTTGCATCCATCAACGAAGGGGGACAGTCAAGCTCGGCGGAAGTACGAATGAGTGATGTCGTTAATCCTGATGACATTAATATTTACCGTCAGTTGGCGGGAGGTGTAACCATGTCACAGTTGTTGCACGGTTCGGCTAACTCAATAGGTGGGCAGTCGGCCGTCGTCAAACTTAAATGGGGAAGCAACGTCAACGAAATGCTTGTTCCCGAAGCGCAATATATCAAGTTTGCGTTGGGTGAAAACGTAAAACAGTCAAATAGTCCTAATGCTACTATTCGTTATCCCCAAACTCGTATGGGGGTAGAGCAAGTCTTTTACGATCATTTTATCCGTGCGCGTGAATACGACCGTTCGTGGGATGCTTACAATTCGATGAAAAACAAAATTGGTGTGCCAGCCCCACGTCGTGATATTGAATTGGAAACGTTGGCCGAAATTTTGAACGGCAAGCGCTTCATTACGTGCCACTCGTACGTACAATCAGAAATCAACATGTTGATTAAAGTAGCCGATTCGTTAGGGTTCAAAATCAATACATTTACGCACATTTTGGAAGGATACAAAGTAGCTGACAAAATGAAAAAACACGGTGTTGCAGGTTCGTCGTTTGCCGACTGGTGGGCGTACAAAATGGAAGTAAAAGACGCGATTCCGTACAATGCAGCGATTTTGGCCAAAGTAGGCGTATTGACTAGTATCAACTCTGACGATGCTGAAATGGCGCGCCGCCTCAACCAAGAAGCAGCCAAAGCCGTTGAATATGGTGGCATTGCCGAAACGGAAGCCCTTAAGATGGTGACAATCAACCCTGCTAAAATTTTGCGCCTCGACAAGCGTACAGGAAGTATCAAAGTGGGAAAAGACGCTGATTTGGTGTTGTGGAACAACCACCCGCTGTCTATTTATGCCCGTCCTGATTACACAATTGTAGAAGGGGCGATTTGTTATTCGACCGATGGCGATGAAAAACGCCGTGGTGAAGTAGAACAAGAGCGGGCTCGTTTGATTCAAAAAATGATTTCTGCCAAAACAGGGGGTGCTACGGCCGTTCGTCCACCGTTCCGTCGTCAGCGCATGTGGCATTGCGAAGACGTTGAAGGAGTTACAGCGGAAGGAGAAGAGGAAAGGAAATAGTCGATGGCGCTTGCCTCTGGGCAAGTGACGACTCTTAAAAGGCTTCCAGCCGTTACATTGTGTTGGTTTTACGAATGATTAAAAAGAAATTTCCATGATTGTTTTCATAAATAAAACAAAAATAACAGCCTTCAGGTGTTTGGCTGAGGTAGTTTTTGGAGCTGCTGCTCCCGTATTTGTTAGCTCTTTATTGCTTACCTCTTGTTTGATAAGTTCAACGGGATATGCTCAGAATCCCGCTCCTGCCAAGCCCCAAGCTAAACCGATGGCGCTAGTGGGTGGCACGGTTCATGTTGGAAATGGGACGGTGATTGAAAAGGGTGTCGTGGTGTTTGACAAAGGTGTATTGACTGCCGTAGGCGATGCAAGTACTACTTTTGACAAATCGAAAACCGAAGTAGTGGACGTGACGGGCAAACACCTCTACCCAGGTCTCATTGCGATGGGCGCCACCACGGGTTTGGTTGAAATTACGTCGGTACGAGCTACAGCCGATAACCAAGAGATTGGTACTTTAAACCCCAACGTTCGGGCGTTGATTGCCTACAATACCGACTCAGAAGTGATTCCTACGCTTCGTAACAACGGCCTATTGCTTACTCAAGCTACTCCCCAAGGCGGAACCATTTCTGGTTCGTCGTCGGTGATGGAGTTGGACGGTTGGAACTGGGAAGATGCTGTGCTCAAAAAAGATGATGGACTTTGGCTAACGTGGCCTGAATTCTTTGCCCGTGAGTTTAACTTCGATGATTTTTCGGTAAATCTTCAACGCAATACGCGTCGCCAAGAAGTGATTAACTTATTGACCCAGCTATTTTCCGATGCACGTGCGTATAGCGAAATCAAAAATCCCGCCATTACGAACCTCAAATTAGAGGCATTACGTGGTCTTTTTGACGGGCGCCAAAACCTCTACATTCGCGCCGACAACAGCAAAGACATCGTAGAGTCGGTGAAGTTTGCCAAACAGCAAGGTGTGAAGAAAATCATCATCATCGGAGCCGAAGATGCCTTGCGCGTGGCAGAGTTTTTGAAAGAAAATAACGTGGCCGTTGTTTTGGGTGAAACGCACCGTTTGCCTACGCGCCAAGACGAACCTGTGTACCAACCGTACCGTTTGCCTGCGCTGCTTCAAAAAGCGGGTGTAACGGTCGCTCTAAGCTATGGCGAAGCCTATTGGCGGACGCGTAACCTACCTTTTACGGCAGGTACGGCGGCTGGTTTTGGCGGAATTTCGTCGGAAGAAGCCTTAAAAATGATTACGTCAACGCCTGCTAAATTGTTAGGAATTGACAACGTTGTTGGTACCATCGAAAAAGGAAAATTGGCGACGTTGGTGGTATGTAAAGGCGATATTTTAGATATGCGTTCCAACGGCATTGACCATGCGTTCATTCGAGGTCGCAAAATCGACCTCGACGACCGCCATAAACGCCAATACCGCAAGTACACCGATAAGTACGAAATAGGAGAAAAATAAAAAGTGTCGAGTTTAGAGTACAGAGTGTCGAGTTTAAATATTCGACATTCTGCACTCTAAATTCGATATTCTAATAAGTGACCCACGTATCTTTTCCACCGCCTCCTTGCGAAGAGTTAACGACGAGCGAGCCTTTGCGCAAGGCTACGCGCGTCAGTCCACCTGGGATAACGTTGATGCCGTCGCCGTACAAAATATAAGGGCGTAAGTCAACGTGGCGGCCTTCGGCGTGGTCGTCCAAGAAACAAGGCACGCGAGAAAGCGAAATCACGGGCTGAGCAATGTAATTGCGCGGATTTTCTTTGATTTTTTGGCGGAAAATCTCGTGTTCTTCTTTGGTCGCTTTCGGGCCAATCAACATCCCATAGCCACCCGCTTCATTGGCTTCTTTAATAACTAGATTCTCTACGTTTTCGAGCACATATTTAAGGTCATCATCTTCGCGGCAGATGTAGGTGCGCACGTTTGGAATAATCGCATCTTGGTCGAGATAATACTTAATAATGCGCGGCACATAGGCATAAATTACTTTGTCGTCGGCTACTCCTGTTCCTGGGGCATTGGCCAAGGCTACTCTTCCTTTTTTGTACACATCAAAAATTCCTGGAATACCAAGCAAAGAGTGAGGATTGAACACCTGTGGGTCGAGGAAGGTGTCGTCGAGGCGGCGGTAAATCACATCCACAATTTCAAAACCCCGTGTAGTACGCATTTTTACATAGCCTCCCGAAACCACCAAGTCTCGGGCGTCAACGAGTTCAACCCCCATTTGTTGAGCCAAATACGAGTGCTCAAAATACGCAGAGTTATAAATCCCAGGCGTAAGTACTACGATGTTTGGGTCGGGGCGGTCCGCGATGAATTTCAACATCTCAAACAAGCGTGCAGGGTAGTCAGACACAGGCCGCACGCCCGTACGAGCGAGCACTTCGGGGAAAATCTGTTTAGAAAGTTCACGGTTTTCGAGCATGTACGAAACCCCTGATGGGCAGCGGAGGTTATCTTCTAGTACCATAAACTGACCATCATCGCCACGAATTAGGTCAGTGCCTGTGATGTGACACCAAATGCCTTTGGGAGGTTTTAAGCCTTTACAAGCCTCCAAGTAGCACTTAGATGTTTCGATTAAATCGCGTGGAACAACGCCATCTTTTAGAATCTTTTGGTCGTTGTAAATATCGTCAATAAACAGGTTCAGCGCCGTAATGCGTTGAATTAGTCCCTTTTCCATGCGATTCCACTCGTCACCAGTCACCACCCTTGGTATGATATCCAAAGGCATAATACGCTCGGTTCCTTCACCTTCCGAATACACGTTGAACGTAATTCCCATCGACATCAATGCCCGTTCTGCCGTGTGTTGACGGTTGGCGAGTTCGGTATTGGTCAGTTGTTCTACTCGTTGCTTAAATGCTTCGTACCCAGGGCGCACTTTCCCGTCGGGCGTAAACATCTCATCGTAGAACTTTTCGGTTTCGTAGTTTTTGAATGAGAATTGCATAATTGTTAAAAATCGTTGGTGAGTTATTTGTTTTACCGAACAAGATATGGATAAACTCCCCATTTTACCAAATTTTATGTTGTATTTTGTTGATATGCTTTAACATTACTGCACAGGTTTTTGAATTTATTGGATTATGCCGTACTTTATGTAGTATTTTCCCATTATGCTTTTGCTTTAGGCAAGTATAGAATTACTTTTACAAGACTTATTTTTACCACTGTTAAGATGCCGAAACGTTTTTGGATGATTGTTGCTGGATTGCTTATTGGTGTTCATAGCCAAGCACAATACTGGCTCGGTGTTTCTTCGAGCAACTACGCAGGAACCAATTCACTTTTCCTAAATCCAGCTCACGCAGCTGATTCGCGATACAAGTTGTACATCAATTTGGTGGGAAATGATATTTATTTAATGAATAACTATATCCGTTGGGGCGCACCCTATTCAATTTTTGGAATCATGACTAATACCGTTCCGAAAAAACACCGTAGCGCGCGTGGGGCAATAATTTGGCAAGAAGAATATTATCGAGAACGCCTTAATGGTGAGCGGAAGCACTTGCACACAGGTGGAGATTTACGCGGCCCTTCTCTTCTTTATTCTTTCAAGAACAATCGGTTTGCGATTGGGCTTACGAGCCGTGGTAGGTATGCCCTAAGTCTAACGGATGTTGAGCAAACAACAGCGCGCGTGATTCGCTTTGGAACAGATAATAAAGAACTTCAAGACCAAGATTTTCGTAGCCAACAAGCCAAACTCAATACCAATGGTTTTTTAGAAATGGGGGCTACCTTTGGAGCGGTAGTTGCTGACTATGACGAACACTTTTTGAAAGTAGGTGCAACTGTCAAGCGCTTGGTGGGAGTCTACAATGTTCACGCTGATTTGCGAAACGCTGACTATCGAATATGGGTGGAGAGTTTGAATAGGGATAGAGAGTTTATTGTTGTTCAAAATCTTGATGCAACCTATGGCTATACCACGGGGGACGCTTTTGATAACATAAGGCTTAATCCTAAATTTTTGTTTGGCAAAGCGTCAGCGGGAGGAAGCTGGGGTGGAGACTTAGGAGTGGTGTACGAGTATCGACCTGATTTCGATGCCTATACACGCAAAGTTCCCAAGCTAGGTAAAGAACCCGATCCAAACAAGAACAAGTATAAATATAGGATTTCGGCAGCGATTACGGATATTGGGCGGTTAAACTACAAAAATATAAATTACATCAGAGAGATAGACGTCCAAAAAGCAAGGGACGAATTTTCTTATACCGAATTTGATAGAGCTAATACAACTTCTAAGGCATTAGCAGCTCTTAATAAATCATTATTAGTCAACCCGGATAACTTTCCTCGTACTTTTAAAGTAGGGCTTCCGTTGGCAGCTAATGTTAGTTTTGATTATCATCACAGCGGCCCTTGGTACGTAAACGCCACTTGGATACAAGGATTGAGAGGGGGAAATTATATGGATATCAAACCTCTGTCGGTCTTGGCAGTAACCCCTAGATTCGAAACGCGTTGGGTTGAATTTTCTACTCCATTGAGCTTATATGATAATTATCGAGCTCTTTCAATAGGATTGGCAGCGCGGCTTGGTCCACTAATCGTGGGAACAGACCATATGACAGGGCTATTTGGGCTTGGAAATCCCCAAGGAGCTAATTTATATTTTGGGCTTTATGTACCTTTCATTCACCGAAAGCCAAGTGAATCTATTAAATGCTGGTTCCCTCCCTATGAGAAAACTATGAAAAGAAAACGCTGATTAACTACATGCAGGCTTACGTAACTGCTGATTATTCTTCAGAAGGAATCGCAACGATTGCCTTTTTTCATCCTGCGCAAAACTCAATACCAAGTGCGTTTTTAAAACGTTTGGCTATTACCATTTCGGAAGCAGGGGAAGACGAACGTACTAAAGTAATTATAACGTTGGCTCTTCAGTTAGTTGGCAATACAATCAATCGGAACATACACGAGCCCATTGCTAAATTTAAGGCTTAATAATCGTACCAATCCCCCCACCATTTTTGCAGGCTTTTTCGAATTTCGTTTTCGCGGGCATTTTGGCCTGGTTTGTACAATTTTGTGCCCTTGAGTTCGTCGGGAAAAAAGTCCAAAGGGGTAAAATTGCCTTCGTAATTATGCGCGTATTTGTAATTTTTGCCATAGCCAATTTCTTTCATCAATTTCGTGGGAGCGTTTCGAAGATGTAACGGGACAGGCAAATGCGCTGTTTTTTCGGCCAATTCCAAGGCTTCGTTAATGGCCACGTAACTAGCGTTACTTTTAGGAGAAGTAGCCAAATACACTACCACTTGCGACAAAATAATCCGTGATTCGGGAAAGCCAACGGTTTGTACAGCCTGAACGCAGGCATTGGCCATAATCATGGCGGTGGGGTTGGCGTTTCCGATGTCTTCTGAAGCCAAAATTAACATTCGTCGCGCAATAAACTCAGGCTCTTCTCCCGCATGAATCATACGGGCCATCCAGTACAGCGCCGCGTTGGGGTCGCTGCCGCGCATGGATTTGATGAACGCCGAAATAATATCATAGTGCTGTTCGCCTGACTTATCGTACCGTGCAAAATTGTGTTGTGCTACCTCCGTTACGGTATCGTCGTTAATGACGATGGGGTTTTCGTGAAAATGGGCATTGACCACCAATTCTAACAAATTAAGGAGCTTACGGCCGTCTCCGCCCGACAAACGAAGCAGGGCGTCGTAGGAGTTAAATTGGATGGTTTTGGTTTTTAATATTTCATCCTTTTCGGCAGCTTGGTGTAGCATTTTAATGAGTTCTTCTTGCCCCAGTCCTTCTAAAATATAGACCTGACAACGCGACAACAAGGCAGAGTTGATTTCAAACGATGGGTTTTCGGTCGTGGCACCAATGAGCGTAATTTGGCCTTTTTCTACCGCCCCGAGCAACGCGTCTTGCTGACTTTTGTTGTAACGGTGAATTTCATCAATAAAAACAATAGGAGGAAACAACCCCGATGGTCTTGCCAATACTTCGCGCAGCTCTTTTACCCCCGAACTGATTGCACTGAGGGAATGACAAACCCGCTTGGTGGTTTCGGCAATGAGCAATGCTAATGTTGTTTTGCCCACTCCTGGTGGCCCCCACAGAATCATGGAAGGAATAAGGTTGTTTTCGAGGGCTCGTTTTAAGGCACCGTTGCGACCTAAAAGTCGAGGTTGACCAATAAAATCCTCAAGGGTGCGCGGGCGCATACGTTCAGGCAGGGGTGCTGGCATGGTTGCTGTTATTAGTGGGGCAAAAATACAAACCTTTGGGCCTTTTCGCGCAGTTTTCCTTTTTTAGTATTCCCAAAATAGTTTCTTAGACGTATCTTTGGAAATATAACTTTATCTGTTTTATGGCGCATTTTAGAATTGCTACTACCAACGATATTCAGACAATTGCTCACCTTCATGCGGCGAGTTGGAAAATTACGTACCGAGGCATGTTGTCGGACGATTATCTTGATAATCATGTAACAGCCGACCGAATTAAGGTTTGGACTGAACGTATTGAGAACCCTGCCGAAAATCAACACATCATTTTGTGTGTGGATGAGCAAGACAAAGCGATGGGGTTTGTGTGTGCTTATGGTAGCTCAACCGACCCTTTTGGTACATTCATAGATAATTTACACGCAGCGCCTGAGTTAAAGGGAAGAGGGGTTGGAAGGAAGTTAATGCGAAAAGTCTATGAGTGGAGCCTCGAAGCGTACAATCAGCCGAAACTTTATCTCAAGGTACTGGAAGATAACTATCCAGCACGAGGTTTTTATGAAAAAGTAGGAGGCGTAAACCAAGCGACGCTTACTGAAGTAATGCCAGGAGGAAACGTAGTGAATGCGTGTCGTTTTGTGTGGGAAAAGTTTGAATTTTAATAAAAAAAGCCCGCAACTAAGTTGCGGGCGAAGAGTTAAGGCGTCGAAATAGGGCTATATTCGTTAAACAATTACGTGCTCGGCCGATAATTGTTTTTTCATGCTTGTCAAAGCACCAAAAACTAAGTTGTACACTGATTGGATGTTGATTTTCATGAAGTTTGAAATTTCTTCATTAGTCATATTGACATAAAACTTCAAGAAAATAGCCTCGCGCTGACGGCGTGGTAAGCGCTCCATCGCTTCATTGAGGTTGCGGTTGGTTTGTAAATACTCTTCTTGAGCGATTACGTACGACTCCGCCGAAGCAGTGTAAAGATGGTGATACTCTAAAGGAATTTCTTCACTGCTCGTATTTTTTTGTTGAGCATTGAGATGGCGAACCAATTTACGTTTAATCGAGGCCATCAAATAATAACGAACCGATGTGGTATCACCAAGTGTGTGACGATGCTGCCAAAGTTCTACAAACAAATCGTGAATACAATCTTTAATTAAAGCTTTGTCGGCGCTAAATTGTGTACAGTAGTTGTACAAAAGTTGAACGTAACATTGATAAAGTTTTGCAAACGCTGCCTCGTCGTCTTGACGAAACTGATTCCAAAGAGTTACCTCTTCTTGAGTAGTTAGATGAAACCGGGGCATTTGGGTGAAGGGGTTTGGGGTTTAGAAACAATCACAGCTCAAATGTAATTTTCTTTATATTAAGTTGCAAAATAAAAAGTGTTTTTTTTACATTTAATTTTCGGAATATAATTTGGTGAACTGAAACGATTGCCCATCGAATAGTCCTAAATCACTCATTTTCAGCGAAGGAATTACAAGCAGACCCATAAATGATAATGTCATAAAAGGTGAAGAAAGCGTTGAATTTAATGTTTTCTTGACAAAGTTGTCAATTGCTGTGTATTGGTTTGCGACTTCGTATCCGTCTCTATCCGACATTAATCCTGCAATGGGTAAAGGTAAAATATGGGCGTTTTTAGCATTGTCTACAGTACTGACGCCGCCTTGGGCTTCAATGACTAGATTGATGGCTTTGGCCAAACTTTCATCGTCGCAGCCTACCGCAATGATGTTATGCGAATCGTGTGCTACTGACGAAGCCAATGCCCCTTGGGTAAGTCCAAAATTCTTGATAAAACCTAGGGCAATAGGGGCAGGTTGATAACGATTCACGACGGCAATTTTTAGAATATCCCGCTCGGTATCAGAAACAATATATCCGGCTTCGATACGCGCAGACATTTCTATAAGATGGGTAATTAATTGCCCATCAAGAGCTTCTATTACATTTATAGTTAGGTGGTTGCTTGGAGCTTTTATCGCCAGTTCGTTGGGCTGGCAATGGTTGCAGTCGAACTGATTTACCAGTGGACTTCGTAAATCTGGAAGTAAAGAAGTGCCTCGGTCGGCTAATTTTTCTCCATTGATGTAGGTTTCGAGAATGGTGAAATTTTCTAGGTTGTCTATAATGATAAAATCGGCGGCATCACCTTCACGAAGCAGTCCCACGGGTAAACGATAATGCAAAACTGGATTGACACACGCAGCCTGTAAAATGTCGAAAAGTTTGTAGCCTTTGGCTAATGCGCGCTTTACGAGTTGGTTGATATGCCCATCCACCAGGTCATTGGGATGTTTGTCGTCCGAGCAAAACATGAGGCGGGAAGAATACTGCGCCATTAACGGAATAAGCGCTTCGAAGTTTTTGGCGGCACTACCTTCCCGAATCAAGACGTATTCGAGTCCGAGTTGAATTTTTTCAAATGCCTCTTCGTACGTAAAACATTCGTGGTCGGTAGTGATGCCTGTTTCAATGTACTTTTTGGCGGCATCTCCCCGAAGCCCGGGGGCATGTCCGTCGATAGGTTTGTTGAAGGCATTGGCCCACTGAATTTTCATCATCACTTCGGGGTCTTCGTTAAGAACTCCTGGAAAATTCATCATTTCCGCTAAATAGCCAATTTCCTTTAAGGCCAGTAACTGCCGAACTTCTTTGACGGAAATGGCGGCTCCTGCGGTTTCGAAAGTAGTAGCGGGTACGCACGAGGGCGCTCCAAAGCAAAACTTAAACGGTACTCTTCGACTGTCTTCAATCATGTATTCGACGCCTTTTACACCCAGCACATTCCCAATTTCGTGTGGGTCTGAGACGGTTCCGACTGTTCCGTGTACTACTGCCAAACGGGCAAATTGGGCAGGGGTAAGCATGGAGCTTTCAATGTGGACGTGCGAGTCAATAAAACCAGGCAAGATGTATGGTGAACCTACTTTTTCCTCTCCCAGAATTGAAATGTTGACGATTCGAGTGTCTTCCACTTCGATTTCGGCGTAAGAAATAATGTGATCAAACACATTGAGGAGGTTGGCAGTAAGTAACATGGGAGCTCGTAAAGGTTAATAGTTTGGCTAAAGGGAGACAATGCTTTTGTGAATTGTTGTTAGAAACTCCTAACTTTTCGGCCAAAGAGTGCTAAAATTAGATTTTTCACTAAAAGAAATCAATTTTTTTAACATTTTCATGAAAAAACGATGGCGTTTACCTATGATTTTGGTGCATGTTCCCTTTCTTTGGGTAGGTGGATTGACGTTTTTTCCGTGGGTCTTTTTTAAGAAACAAAATCCTCCTGCGTGGCTCATCAACCACGAGCGTATTCACTTGCGGCAACAAGCGGAGACGGGGCTGATTCTTTTTTATGCTTGGTACTTTTTGGAATACCTGCTGCGTCTTATCGTTTATCGCCAACGCTACCGAGCCTATCGAAACATTTGTTTTGAACGTGAGGCGTATTCTAATGACCAGAATTTGAGCTACCTAAAAACTCGAAAAGCGTGGACGTTTTGGAAATATTTATGATTTACTTATTGCCAAAATGCTCTATTTATTGATTCAGTATGAGTAATTTTGCGGCTTAATCAATCACCCTCTGTTTCCTTAAATCGCTTTGCTTATCGATGAGAGTTTTACTTCTAATATGTTTGCCCTTTTTTACTTTTGCTCAAACTGCACCGCCTTATCAAGTTAAGTTTACGAACGAGAAAATAAAAATTGATGGAGTTCTTGATGAACAAATGTGGGCTACTGTTCCTACAATTGGAACGTTCTGGCAGTACTTCCCGTCAGATACACTCAAGGCAGTTTACAAAACAGAGGTCAAGTTGGCATTTGATGACAAAAATATCTATGTCAGTGCCAAATGCTATGCACGAGATAAGAAATACGTGGTTTTGTCGTATCGTCGGGATTATCGAGCAGGAAGCAACGATAACGTGAGTTTTGTATTTGATACCTTCAATGACCGCACCAATGCCTTTCTATTCGGTACCAATCCTCTGGGCGTCATGCGGGAGGCATTGCTGTATAACGGAGCAACAGATAATACGTTTTTCAGTGAATTTTGGGATAACAAATGGACGGCAGAGTCGAAGATTTATGATAACTACTGGACGACCGAAGTAGCTATTCCTTTCACAACTTTGCGTTTTAAAGAAGGAACAACGCAATGGATGTTTAAAAGTTACCGTTTTGATACCCAAATCAATGAGCAAAGTACGGTAGTTCAAATACCCCAAAATCAATTGATTATGAATTTGGGGTATTCTATTCCTATTGTTTTTGAAAAACCACTTCGTAAAACGGGGGCAAACATTTCGTTGATTCCGTACATTGCAGCGGGTAATTCACAGGATTTTGTTAATCCGAAAAACCCCAACAATGGCACTCGTTTTAACGTGGGGGGAGATGCCAAAATTGCAGTGACGTCGGGACTAAATTTGGACTTGACCGTCAATCCTGACTTTTCGAATGTTGAAGCCGACCGCCAAATAATCAATCTCACTCGTTTTGATATAAACCTTCCCGAGCAGCGTCAGTTTTTTCTCGAAAACTCCGATTTGTTTTCAGGATTTGGTAGCTACGTTATCAACCCCTTTTTACCCCCGCAGGGGAATTTAGGCGGTGCGGGAAACCAAATTTTAAGTCCCTTTTTCTCCCGTCAAATCGGTATTGCCAAAGATTCGACGACAGGCCTTGGCGTCCCGAATCGTATTGTGTATGGAGCGCGCTTGAGTGGTAAGTTGGATGATAACTGGCGAGTAGGTTTGCTGAATGCCCAAACCGCTGATGATGAGTTTAAGGGAATTTCGGGCGCTAATTTTGCTGTGGCGTCGGTGCAGCGGAAGGTGTTTAGCCGTTCGAATATTGCGGCGATTTTTGTCAATAAACAAACCTTACATCCCGAAATGGGTCGAAATTTGTCAAGCTTTAACCGTGTGGGAGGCTTAGAGTATAATTTCACTTCACAAGATAGCCGTTGGCAGGGTAAAGCGTATTATCACCAGTCATTCAGTGAAAATAAACAGAAAGATGCGTTTGCCAACGGTTTTTCGTTGATGTACAGTGTACTCAAATACACATTCCGCTGGGCGCACGATTGGGTAGGAAAAGGCTACGATGCCGAAGTAGGCTTTGTGCCGCGTAAGGACTTTTTGCGAATTAATCCAACGCTCGGATTTTCGTTTTATCCCCGAACACGCTTGGTCAATCGGTACAGTGTAGGAGTGGCACTGGAGCAATATTCGATGCCTAAAGTGGGGGTTACTGACCGTACAGCTGGGCCATTTTTGTCGATGTCGTTTCAAAGTTCGGCACGAATGCTCCTTTCGTTGAACCAAAATTACACTTACCTTTTCTCTGATTTTGATGCTTTACGAAGCAATGGGAAATTACCATCGTTACGAAAAGGAGGAAGTTATACCTATTACAATGCCTCATTGAATTACTTCTCTGACCAGCGCAAAAAATGGTGGTTGTTTGCCCAACCGCTCATTGGACAGTATTACGATGGAACAATTATCAGTTTAGCGGGTTCTATTAACTACCGTTACCAACCTTATATCGCGTTGGCCATGAACTTTACCTACAACCGCATCAACCTCCCGATTGGCGATAACAATGTGTTTTTGTTGGGGCCACGGTTAGACTGGACGTTTTCAAAAAAAGTGTTTTTGACGACCTTTTTACAGTACAACAGTCAGTTTGAGAACATGAACATTAATACCCGTTTTCAATGGCGTTTTGCGCCCGTATCGGATTTCTTTTTGGTGTATATCGACAATTACAATACAGCCAATGGCCAATCAAGAAACCGCTCAATTCAGGCAAAATTGACTTATTGGTTCAATTTGTAGATAGGATACCAATGGCAAATCTAATTCAACCCGCTGTTATTCGGCGAATCTAACGTAATTTTGCAAACCAATTGTCTATTGGTAAGCTAGTATAACGACTTTTTTAATGAAGAATATTCGTAATTTTTGCATTATTGCCCACATTGACCACGGCAAGAGTACCTTAGCCGACCGCTTGTTGGAGTTTACCAAAACGGTTTCTGACCGTCAGATGCAGGCCCAGCTGTTGGACGATATGGATTTGGAGCGGGAGCGGGGTATCACTATCAAGAGCCACGCCATCCAGATGGATTATATGTACAAGGGGGAAAAATATACCTTGAACCTCATTGATACACCAGGTCACGTGGATTTTAGCTACGAGGTGTCGCGCTCGATTGCGGCCTGTGAAGGAGCTCTTCTTTTGGTGGACGCGTCGCAAGGGGTAGAGGCTCAGACAATTTCTAACCTTTACTTGGCCATGAACCAAGGGTTGGTTATCATTCCTGTATTAAACAAAATCGACCTTCCTGGTGCGATGCCTGAAGAGGTAAAAGATGAGATGGAAGACCTCCTCGCTTGCGACCGCGACGATATCATTCCTGCGTCGGGTAAAGCAGGTATCGGGATTGAAGATATTCTCAATGCCATTGTTGAGCGCATCCCTGCGCCATCAGGGAATCCCAATATAGAGCTTCAAGCGTTGATTTTTGACTCAGTTTTTAACTCATACCGTGGAATTGAGGTAATTTTCCGCGTTCAAAACGGAAGTATTCGTAAAGGCGACAAAGTAAAATTTGTGGCTACGGGTAAGGAATACAACGCGGATGAAATTGGAACTCTGCGCCTCGAAAAAGAACCCAAAGATGTCATTGAATGTGGTGACGTAGGCTACTTGATTTCGGGAATTAAAGTAGCCAAAGAAGTAAAAGTAGGAGATACCATTACCCATACCGAAAGACCTTCTAAAGAACCTATTAAGGGTTTTGAAGAGGTAAAACCAATGGTATTTGCGGGATTATATCCTGTCGAAACCAGCGAGTTTGAAGAAATGCGCGAAGCGATGGAAAAACTCCAGCTCAACGATGCAGCCTTGGTGTGGGAACCTGAAACATCGGCGGCCCTAGGTTTCGGATTTCGCTGTGGGTTCTTGGGAATGCTCCACATGGAGATTGTACAAGAGCGTTTGGAGCGTGAGTTTGACATGACGGTTATCACGACTGTGCCATCTGTGAAGTTTAAGGTAGTGACGACCAAAGGTGCTGACTTAGAAGTGAGTGCTCCTTCTGAAATGCCCGAACCTACGTATATTTCGTGGATAGAAGAACCTTTTATCAAGGCTCAAATCATCACGAAATCGGAATACATTGGCGCTATTTTGAAGCTGTGTATGGACAAACGTGGTTTGTTGAAAAATCAAAATTACCTGACTGCTGAGCGCGTTGAATTGATTTTTGAGATGCCGCTGGCCGAGGTAGTTTTTGATTTCTTTGATAAATTGAAAACCATTTCTCGCGGTTATGCGTCCCTTGACTATGAGTTGCTCGATTACCGAGAATCAGACATGATTAAGCTAGACGTAATGCTCAACGGTGACGGAGTGGATGCACTTTCGGCTATTGTGCACCGTACAAAGGCTTACGAATGGGGGAAAAAACTTTGCGAAAAACTGCGGGAATTGATACCGCGTCAAATGTTTGAAATCGCTATCCAAGCGGCAATTGGCCAAAAAATCATTGCCCGTGAAACGGTAAAAGCGATGCGGAAAGACGTATTGGCAAAATGTTACGGAGGAGATATTTCGCGTAAACGTAAATTGTTGGAAAAACAGAAAAAAGGAAAGAAACGAATGCGTCAAGTGGGCAGCGTAGAAATTCCTCAAGAAGCATTTATGGCGGTGTTGAAGATTAATTAATGATTTTAAACACACTTATTTATGGGATTGCCAGAACACAACCACTACTACACAGTGGCAGAATACCTTGAACTGGAATGCCAAACAGGCATCAAGTACCAGTACGATGGGGGAGAAGTGTTTACAATGGCAGGAGGAACAACTGAGCACAGCCTTATTGGAAACAATGTCGGAGGTGAGTTACGCCGTGCTTTATTGTGGAAGTGCTTTCTGAAAGTTCAGAATCCCATGACCGAGGTAAAAAATTTAAAAACTATCGTCAAATTGCTACTTTTCAGGAGTATGTGTTGATTGAACAACGATTTCCTTTGGTAGAAGTTTTTTACAAAGTAGATGATAAAACTTGGGAGTATAGATTTTATGAACAACTCGACTAAATTGTCGTATTGTCAGCCATCCAAGCCGAAATTCCAATGGAAGAAATATACAGCGGAATAACCTTTGAATCCCCAAAGTCAAACTAATTCCCAAAGAAGGTGACGATTTTTGCGTGATTCTACTAATTTTGACCCTTGAAACTTAAAGAAAAAAAGATTCCCTATTCATACCCACTCACTATGGCAGAAGTAATCCGAATGCCCAAAATGTCTGATACAATGACCGAAGGGGTCATTGCGGCTTGGCACAAAAAAGTAGGAGATGTAATCAAATCAGGTGATATTATCGCCGAAGTAGAAACTGACAAAGCGACCATGGACATGGAGTCGTACCAAGAAGGTACACTCCTTTACATTGGCGTAGAAAAAGGGTCGGCTGTACCCGTAGATGGTATTCTTGCTATTATCGGAGCTCCAGGCGAAGACTATCAAGCATTGTTGGGCGGCGGAGCTGCTCCTGTCCCTGCTGAAACTCTCGCCGCTCCTGCTCCACAGGAAGTAGCTGCACCAACGCCTGCTCCTGCTGCGGTAGCTGCACTAGCAGCTCCCGTAAATGCAACTGTGGTACGCATGCCTAAAATGTCGGATACAATGACCGAAGGGGTGCTTGTAGCATGGTTGAAAAAAGTAGGAGACGTAGTGAAGCCTGGCGACATTATTGCCGAAGTTGAAACCGATAAAGCAACAATGGAACTTGAAAACTATGAAGACGGAACGCTTCTTCATCTAGGAGTGAAAGAAGGCGAAGCTGTACCTGTTGATGGTATTATTGCTATCATCGGTGAAGCAGGTGTCGACTATCAATCTCTTCTAAGTCCACAAGCTGCTAGTACACCAGTGCCAGCCGCACCAGTAGAAGTGCCTTCTGCTACAGCAGTGCCAGCAGCTGCAACAAGCGCAGACGGACGTATTAAGGCTTCTCCGTTGGCAAAAGCACTTGCCAAAGATAAAGGCGTTGATTTAAGCCAAATCGTTGGTTCTGGTGAAGGCGGTCGTATTGTCAAAAAAGACATTGATGGCGTTTCGGCAGGTAGTACTTCGCAACCAGCAGTTAGCAGCCAGCCAGTAGTTATAAAAGCAGAACCAGCCGCACCAGCTGTGGCGGCGGCTCCTGCGGTTGGAGACTTTGAAGATACTCCTGTATCGCAAATGCGTAAGACGATTGCTCGTCGTTTGAGCGAGAGTCTATTTACTGCTCCACATTTCTACCTTACCATGGAAATTACCATGGATAAAGCCATGGAATTGCGCGGTAAAATCAACGAAGTTAGCCCTGTGAAAGTGTCGTTCAACGATATGGTCATTAAGGCGGCAGCGTTGGCACTTAAGCAACATCCTGCTATCAACTCGGCATGGTTAGGCGATAAAATCCGTAAATACAACTACGTTAATGTTGGGGTAGCAGTAGCGGTTGATGAAGGTTTGTTGGTCCCTGTGGTTCGAGATGCTGACAAGAAAACCCTTTCTGTCATTGCAAGCGAAGTGAAAGACATGGCAGGAAAAGCAAAAGATAAAAAATTACAACCTAAAGACTGGGAAGGTAATACATTCTCAATTTCCAACCTAGGTATGTTTGGAATCGACGAGTTTACGGCCATCATTAACCCACCAGATTCGTGTATCATGGCCGTAGGAGGTATCAAGAAAGTAGCGGCTTTCAAAGAAGATGGCAGTATCTATCCTACCAATATCATGAAAGTTACCCTTTCGTGTGACCACCGTGTGGTAGATGGTGCTACGGGTTCTGCTTTTTTACAAACATTCAAGAAGTTGTTGGAAAACCCACTCGGAATGTTGGTTTAGCATTTTGAAACCATTTGTAAAAATATGCAACCAATTCATGCCACTACAGTAGTGGGAATCATTCATAACGGAGAGGTAGTTGTAGGAGCTGATGGGCAAGCTACCATGGGCAATACCGTTGCCAAAAGCAATGTTCGTAAAGTAAGAAGCTTAGCGGGCGGAAAAGTTATTGCTGGTTTTGCAGGTTCCACAGCCGATGCTTTTACCTTGATGGAGCGTTTTGAGGAAAAACTCAATGCATACAGTGGAAACTTAAAGCGAGCGGCTATTGAATTGGCAAAGGACTGGCGTACTGATCGCTATTTGCGCCGCTTAGAAGCCATGATGATTGTCGCAGGGAAGGGCGAGTTACTTGTCATTTCAGGCACAGGTGATGTTTTGGAGCCTGACAATCAAGTCGCGGCGATTGGGTCTGGGTCTATGTTTGCGCAATCGGCTGCATTGGCACTCAAAAAACACGCACAGCACCTTACTGCCGAAGAAATGGTTCGTGAAAGTTTGCACATCGCTGCTGATATTTGCATTTATACCAACCATAATTTAGTGGTGGAAAAAGTTAACGGCTAATTCAATAGATGCGACATCGTTTTTTAATTAAAGTGCCTCGTCAACTCAATGACGAGGCGCTTGTCGTTTTTATGGTTTGTAAGTTAAAGAAAAATGGCTGTAGAGCTGAGCGGTGTTATAATGCTAGAAAAAGTGATAAACTGTCTTATTAGCGGTTTGAAACAGAAATTCTATGTGATATAGTTTCACATTGGTATTTAGTAATTTAGGCAACCGACATTGTAGCGTTGGCGAAGATTCAGGGAATTGATGGCAATCAAATCATGGCTGCCGAAGGGAAGGACACACCTCGCTCGGAGATACTTACTACGAAACCTTTTTTAATGGACTTCAACAAAAAATAGTCGCTTCTAAAAAGTAGTTACTACCTTCGTTTTATTTTCTGTTTAAATTATGAAATACTTGATTGTCGGCCTTGGAAATATAGGCCCTGAATATGCTTTAACCCGACATAATGTCGGCTTTATGGTGCTTGACCGTCTCGCTGCGCAACACGATTTTAAGTTTACTATGCAAAAACTCGCTTACACAGCAGAGTTTAAGTATAAGGGGCGACAAATCTATTTCATTAAACCCACCACTTACATGAACCTCAGTGGGAAGGCATTGCGCTATTACATGGATGCCTTCAAAGTGCCTTTGGAAAACGTGATGGTCATTACGGACGAAATCCAATTGCCACAAGGTAAAATCAGAATTAAACCCAAAGGCTCGAATGGAGGGCATAATGGACTGCGCAATATTGAAGAATTGCTGGGTACGCAAGAATACGTTCGAATGCGCTTCGGAGTAGGAAGTGATTTTCCGCGCGGACAGCAGGTTAAGTATGTTTTAAGTAATTTTCCAGAAGTTAGTTTTGAAGAATTACTTATTGATTTGGATCGCGCTGGCGACGCAGTACTCAATTTTTGTACTTTAGGAATACAAAATACGATGAACAATTTCAATCAATGATTGTATTTTTTGAAGAATTTTATTTTTATGTTAAAAAAAATTTTATCGACATTTTATTTTTTTAACCAAAATAAAATTCTGACAAAAATCATAAATCTTCCTTATACTGTTCCTAAAACCCTTATTTATAGAAGTATAGTCGAAAGATTGTTTTAATTTGTATAAATCGAAAATTTGCAGATTAAAAATTTATCCCGACCTTTGTATCGTTCAATAAGCAAAAGCAAAATTGAACTTTATTATGAAGGTAACAGTCAAGCCATTTATATTTACAATTGTATAAGGCATTTGAGTAGTATATCAATGAGCAGTATACGCCTTTCGTAGAGCAAGAAGATTGCAAGGCTTTTGTAGAAACTGTAACTTATTATAACAACTTTCCGTCTAAGTTTTTAAATGTAGATGTTGAAAAGCAAAAGCAGTTTAGAAATGCAGTTAGTTTAATGATTCATTTGCTGAGTACGAGCAGTGAAGAAAATACGAAAGGCTGGTTGGAAAGTTTAAAGAAGACATCAAATAACATCAATTTTCTCTGGAAGCTAGGTAAGTGAAGAGACTGAAAATCAAGTGGAACCAATTAGTTCTCTTAGTGGTTTTTAAGTAGATAGAGAGAATTTGGTATGAGATAATATTAGTTTTTTCATGTAGAAAAGGTTAAGGGTTTAGGAATAGTCAGTATAAAGCCCCGCTCACGATAGCGAGGCTTTATCTTTTTTAGGCAATCACGTTTTTGATCACCTTCCCTGCCGTATCGGTCAGTCGGAAATTTCGTCCCTGAAATTCGTAGGTAAGTTGCTCGTGGTCAAAACCAAGTTGGTGCAAAATCGTCGCCTGTAAATCGTGAATATGCGTTCGGTCTTTGATGCCAAAATACCCTAGTTCATCGCTTTCTCCCATACTAAATCCTCGCTTGACGCCACCTCCTGCCATCCAGCACGTAAACGCATCGGTATGGTGATCGCGGCCTTTGAAGGGCATTTTTTTGCCGTTGCGGTTTTCTTGCATCGGCGTTCGGCCAAACTCCGTTCCCCATACCACCAACGTTTCATCCAACATACCGCGTTGTTTCAAATCCAATAGTAAAGCCGTGATGGATTGGTCGATTTGATTGATTTTATCGCGTAACCCAAATTCCAACGAAGTTCCTTTACCGTCGCCGTGGGTATCCCAGCCCCAGTCGTATAACTGTACAAAACGAACCCCTTTTTCCACTAATTTACGTGCCAAAAGGCAGTTGTTGGCAAAAGACGATTGCCCTGGCTGTGTGCCGTAAAGTTGATGAATATAGGTGGGTTCTTTGCTAATATCCATGACCTCAGGTACCGATACTTGCATTTTGAAAGCCATTTCGTACTGAGCAATACGGGCCAGCGTTTCGGGGTCTTTAAATTCCTCGTATTGTTGTTGATTAACCGCCGTGAGGGCATCAATGGCTTTTTTGCGTAAATCTCTATCCAAACCGTTGGGGTCGCTCAAAAATAAAACAGGGTCGCCTTCGGAGCGGCATTGTACTCCTTGATATACCGAAGGTAAAAAGCCATTTCCCCAGACCGATTTTCCTGCATCGGGAGCTTTTCCGCCCGACGTAAGTACGACAAAACCTGGCAAATTGGCGTTTTCTGAGCCTAAGCCGTACGTCACCCACGAGCCCATCGAAGGGCGGCCTAAGCGTGCACTGCCCGTGTGCATAAATAGCTGGGCAGGAGCATGGTTAAACTGGTCGGTGTACATGGCCTTCAAAAACGAAATTTCATCGGCCACTTGAGGTAAATAGGTAAAATAATCGGACATCCACGCGCCCGATTGGCCGTGTTGCTTAAACACCCCTACCGACCCAAGCATGTCGGGTACGCCACGGATGAACGCAAATTTTTTGCCTTCCAAAAAGGAAGGAGGGCAAGGTTTACCGTCCAATTTAGCCAATTCGGGCTTATAATCCCACAGTTCAAGTTGCGACGGAGAACCGCACATGTGCAAGAAAATCACCGATTTAGCCTTAGCCGCAAAATGCGGGATTTTGACATCCAATGGATTGGTAACAGGCTGTTTTTTAGTACTTTCGTTGCCACAGCTTCCAAACATTGTTCCTAATGCCATCATGCCTAGCCCCGACGTACATTGCTTGAGAAAATGCCGCCGAGTTTCCAACAGAGCGGATTCGAGTTGAAGTTCGTTTTGAAGTTTCATGGATTATTGCTTCGTTATAAACTCGTCCATATTCAACATAGTATTGGCCACAAATGCCAACGCGGCTACTTCAGCCGTGCTGTTACACATCCAGTCCTCGCGTTTTTTTGGGTATTTTTGAAAACGAATAAGTGCTTCCTGATAAAGCTTTTCAAGTACTTCTTGCTTGGGTTTAGGAAGTTCATGACCCGTCATCCATTCGTATCCTTTTTGAAGTTGAGAAGCCACAGTTTTTCCCCCTTCGTGTTGCATACGACGCGCGAAGTGCTGGGCAATATCGACAAAAGCTGAATCATTGAGCGTGACCAATGCTTGCAAAGGAGTATTGGTGCGAATCCGCCGAGCTAAACACACATCGCGGGTGGAGCCATCAAACGTAAGCATACTCGGATACGGGCTTGAGCGTCGAATGTAGGTATAAATAGCGCGACGATAGGCATCTTCTCCCATGCTTTGTGTCCATTTTGAACCGCTATAAACCACCTGCCAAACTCCTTGTGGTTGGTAAGGCATCACGGGGCGGCCGTACATTTTTCGACTCAATAAATTGCTGACCACTAAAGCTTGGTCGCGAACTTGTTCGCCCGTCAATCGAACGCGAGGGCCACGCGCCAAGTAGCGATTGGCAGGGTCTTTTTCCAAAAGTTCATCAGTAACGTGCGAATCCTGACGGTAGGTGGCAGACAAAACAATCTCTTTCAGAAGCGGCTTGATTTGCCATTTCATATCGTCCATAAAACGGTACGACAGGTAGTCGAGCAACGCCTGGTGGGTAGGAGCAAAGCCTTGCGAACCCATGTCTTCGAGGGTTTCGACAAGCCCTGTTCCGAAGAGCTGTTCCCACACCCGATTAACTAGTGTTCGAGCCGTGAGAGGGTTTTCTTTGGCCGTAATCCATTGGGCTAATCCAAGCCGATTTCGTGGGGCATTTTTAGGAAAGGGGTGTAATGAATGAGGAACGTCGGGTTCGACGGCCGTAGTGGGAGAAAACATACTTCCCCGCTCAAAAATTCGGGTGGTACGTTTCAAATCAGCTGGATTTTCAAGCATGATAGGGACGTTTTCGGTGCGGGTGAGCAGCAAGTCGTTGAAATGCTTGAGCTGTATTTCGTAGCCTTCTTTTCCTTTTCCAGGAAAGTCTTCTTCCAAAAACATGACCCAATTGACCAAACAAACATCTTGACTTTCAGAGGCTAACTTAGGGTTTCGGAAGATAAAATGTAGGTCTTTCCTGGTGCTAAATTTGGGGAGATTTACCCATTTTAGGAGCGTAAGGCCGTTCCAAAAATTACGCCCTTGTGCCGTATCAAGTTTTACTACAGCCAATTTAGGCCCCTTGAGGCTATCGGTTCTAATTTCGATACTTCCACCAACTTGCGCCGTTACGTACGAAATTAACATCCGACTTTTATTGATGGTTGGGGCGTTTTTCAAGCGGCAGGTTCCACCATTTTGCATGCCCATGTACGAACTAGGCTCGGACGTCCCTTTTTGAAAACTATCAAAATTGTGCGCGTAAATCCGAGGTTCGACAGTTCGTAAAAAATGAACAATTTCTTTTGACTTCGCATCAGAAACCGAAGTTTTTACCCATTGAGCGACTTCATCCAGCTTCTTTTGGTCGGTTTCGTTGAAAAATCGTAAGTGAGCCGATTCATCCATGACATCCTCGTCGCGTGTATTGTTGAAGAAGGCCATGTATTTATAGAACTCTTCGTGCTTAAAAGGGTCATACGGGTGGCTATGGCATTGGACACACGCAAAGGTTGTACTATTGAAAGCTACCCAATTGGTGCTTACGCGGTCGAGTACGGCAGCAACTCGAAACTCTTCATCGTCGGTTCCTCCTTCGTCGTTATTGGTTGTATTTCGGTGAAAACCAGTTGCGATGAGTTGATTTTCCGTAGGATTCGGAAGCAAATCACCTGCCAATTGTTCGGTGATAAACTGGTCATAAGGCATATTTTGATTAAACGCCTTAATGACCCAATCGCGGTAACGCCAAGCATTGCGAATATCGTCTTTTTCGTAGCCTTTCGAATCAGCATAGCGAGCCAAATCGAGCCACATAGAAGCCCATTTTTCCCCAAAAGCAGGCGATTTTAACAAAGAATCAACTACAGTTTCGTAGGCATTAGGGGCGGGGTTGGTTAGAAAAGCCTTGTACTGTTGTTTGGTGGGTGTAAGTCCTGTCAAATCGAGCGTTACCCGACGTAACAGCGTAGCTTTATCGGCTTCTTGGCTGTGCGATAATTGCTGTTCTTTTAATTTTTCGGCCACAAAGTGGTCAATCTCATTGTTGGCCCACGATTTTTGCCAAAACTTCCACCAAGAATTACTTGGAACAGTAGGTTTTTCGACGGCTTGGTACGCCCAATGTTTCCCCCATTTTGCGCCTTGGTCAATCCATTTGGTTAGGGTTTCTATTTCTTCTTCGCTCAGGGGTTCGCCCTTTTTAGGCATAAATTTTTCAGGATCAGGGTGCGTTAAACGAAGGATAAATTCGGAGTTAGCAGCATCCCCTGGAATAATGGCAGGTTTTCCAGATTTGGTTTTTCCGAAAGCTTCTTCTTCAAACAAGAGGCTAAACCCACCTGCTTTTTTTACTCCACCGTGGCAAGCCATGCACTTTTTGTTCAAAATAGGCTTGACTTGCGTATTAAAATCAACTTCACTTTCGGAAAGGGAATGATAGCCGTATGCCAAAACGCAAACAGCTACTGTACTAACGAGTAGTTTGTTCAGAAAGGTCATGGGAATGGTAGTAATGCAGTCCTACTAAACTTGAAAAGTCTTAGGTATAATCCTTCCAAGTTTCAAAACTTGGAAGGATTGGGAGAGAGATTAAACGTTGGTCAAAATACCGAGTTTACGGTCTTCTTTCCAGCGTCCACGTGTGAAGTCAGGGAATTTAACAGGGGTATTTCCACCTTGAATCGAAAGGGCAGAAAGCGGAGTCACTGCTGACCAGGAAGCGGCATCATAGACATCCATGTCGAGGGCAGTCCCACGGTTGAAGCAGTCAATCAAGCGATAAATCAGTACGAAGTCCATGCCTCCGTGCCCTCCGTTACGCTCGATTTCTTCTTTCATTTTTGCCCAAATAGGGTGTTTGTATTTTTCGCGTAATGCTTTGTATTCTTCGTCTTTAATAAAACCGTGTCCTTGCCCTTTTTTTGCAAAACGACTTGGATAGCCCGTATGGAATGCCTTTGTACCAGCCAACATGTTGATACGGCTATAAGGGCGAGCGGTCACGACATCGTGTTGCACTAAAATAGTACGACCTAAATGCGTCTTAATGAGCGTATTGTTCATATCGCCGTGTTTAAAGCCCTTTCGACCATGAAACTCGTTGGAAGGGTCGGTCATCGTGCTCGAATCCTCGCTAAGGCTTGCTTCCAAACTACTCATAGATACTAAATGATTGAAACGGTCGCCACGGTCAATGTTCATATATTGAGACACAGGCCCAAGTCCGTGCATGGGGTAAAGGTTTCCATCACGGGTCAAATTGTGACGAATCCGCCACATATTATAGTACTCCGTTTTGGAGAAAAGCAACTCCCGCAAATCGTGGATGTAGCCACATTCGGCGTAGGTAATAGTTCCAAAAACGCCTTGCTCGGCCATATTTAACACCCAAAGTTCTTCGTCGCCGTAGCAAACGTTTTCGAGCATCATGCAGTTGCGTTGGGTTTGCTCGGCAGTATTTACCAATTTCCAACAATCTTCCAATGTATAAGCGGCAGGTACCTCAGTAGCGGCGTGTTTACCTTGTTGCATGGCATAGACGCACATAGGTACGTGGTCTTCCCAAGGAGTGGCAATGATAACAAGGTCGATATCATCGCGGCGGCACATTTCTTTCCACGCGTCCACTTTTGAATGATAGTAGGCAACATCGTTGACTCCTTTCGACTCAAGCCATTGTTTGGTTCGGTTGGTGTATCGCTCTTGGATGTCGCAAACGGCCACAATTTTGGCTTTGGTGCCACAGGCATGAACCAATTTTACGTGCCCCGAACCACGGTTCCCAACGCCAATAAAAGCCACCCGAACCTGCGGAATCGGTGCTGATTTTAGGCCAATTACCGACTTACCAACGGCCTTTGGGATGACAGTCGTTTGAGCAATGGTTTCTTCTATTGAATTCGAGCGAGCATTAGAAACAAAGGGTAATCCTAAGGCAGAACCAACGGCTGCCGTAGCTTTTAGAAATGAGCGGCGTTCCAAGAAATTTTTCATGGAGTGGGAGGGATTGAAGGTTAGAAATATTGATGAAGCAAATTAATAAATAAATTTAAAAAATAAGCAATGACTACCGAAGTAATCATTGCTTATAAATAGAATTTTATGTTCAAATAGTTGATTTTTAATTAGATGGGTTTTAACCAGACTAAACAAATTGGTTTAAAATAAGAACTCCAATTAATCCCACTACCGAAACGATGGTCTCCATAATCGTCCAAGTTTGTAAGGTTTCTTTGATGGATAGGTTGAAGTATTCTTTGAACAACCAAAAACCACCATCGTTGAGGTGAGAACAAATCAAGCTACCTGAACCGATTGCCAACACCATTAATTCGGGCTTAACTCCTTGGCTTTGAACCAAAGGTGCGATGATTCCTACTGCAGTGAGGCCCGCTACCGTAGCCGAACCTACACAAATGCGAATGACGCCTGCAATAGCCCAGCCCAATAAAAGGGGCGAAATTTGAACACCAGCTAACAGTTCACCGATGTATTTGCTCACCCCACCATCGGTAAGAATTTGTTTAAATCCACCCGCTCCTGCAACAATCAATAAAATAATTGAGACGCTTTTAAAGGCCTCTTCCAGCGATTTCATCACGTGTTTGGTACTTCTACCCCGACTGATTCCCAAGAAATAAATGGCCACAAGTACCGAAATGAGCATCGAAATAGAGGGGTCTCCCAAAAAAGCAAAAGCCGTATGTATGGGGGAATTTTCGTCAAATTGGCCTTTGAGCCAAGGCATCAATGTCAGCAGAAGCAGAGGCAAAAGCGCTACTATTAGGCTGATGCTTAGGCTAGGCATCTCTTCTTCGGTAAACTGTCGGGTATTAAAAAGAGAGGCGTCGGGTTTGGGGTTGTATTTTTTTAAGGTTTTTCCAAAAATAGGTCCTGCAATGATGATAGCAGGAATCGCTACCAAAATCCCGTAAAAGAGTGTCTGCCCTACATCTGCTTTAAATTGAGTAGCAATAGCAGTAGGCGAAGGGTGAGGCGGCAAGTAGCCGTGCGCTACCGAAAGAGCAGACAACATCGGAATAGCGACATACAACATCGGAAGGCGAGTAGAAGCAGTAATGGTAAAAATAAGAGGAATGACAATCACAAAACCTGCATTATAAAACAAAGGCAAACCAATGATAAAGCCAGCTAGCGCAAGCCCCCAAGGCAGGTATTTGAGGCCAAAAATATTCATAAGGGTGGTGGTAATCCGTTGGGCAGCACCACTATCGGCTACGAGTTTGCCGAGCATTGACCCAAAACCAATGATGATGACTAATGACCCAAGCGTACCGCCGATTCCTTTTTCGAGTGATTGACTGATTTGGGGTACGCTCATACCGCACGCAAGTCCTAGGCCAATACTGACGATGACGAATGAAATGAAGGTATCAAGGTGGAAATAAGCAACTAGCAAAACAAGGGCTACAATCCCCAACAGGACATACAAAAGCAGCATAGTAAGTAGGGTTTTAGGTATAAAATCGTATGAAACTGAGTACAATGTTAAAAATTTGCAAAGATAGTTTTGTACAAAATCAGGAAACGAAGAATTTTGATAAACTATCTCTCAATTCATTGAAATAAGCAACGGATTTTAATAACCTACTGCCATACCAACTGAACAATTCGCCATCAACCAACATAATATGGGTAGAGGGACACATTTCTTGAAATTCTAGTAAGTGTTTTTCTCGAAATGAATAGGGTTCGGAAGAAAGAAAAATAAGCTCAGGAGCGGCTTGTTGTAAGTCAGCTTCGGAGATTTCGGGATAACGTGTCAGGCCGTCAAATACATTTAAAAAACCAGCTTTTACCAGCATTTCGTGGATAAATGTGCCGCTCGCGGCAATCATGTAGGGCTTTTTCCAAATAAAATACGCTATGCGTGGGCGGCGCGACGGCGATTTGAGTGAGTCAAATTGGATAGATAATTGTTGACAAATTTTGAAAGCTTCAGGTTCTTTGTGGGTAAGCTCCCCAACCCTCTGAATCATTTCAAGCGAGTCTTCCAACGTGACGATGTCAGAAATCCAAACGGGAAAGTCTTTTTGCAAGGTTTCGATACCTTCTTTATAATTTTCTTCTTTGTTGCCAATAATCAAATCAGGTCGTAGCGCCTTGATTTTTTCAACGTCAAAGTTTTTGGTTCCGCCAATTTTTGCGATGTTCTTTACTTTATCGGCCGGATGGCAACAAAATTTTGTAATACCAACTACTTTACCCTCCAAACCAAGGTCAAAAAGAAGCTCAGTTTGCGATGGAACGAGCGACACAATTCGCTGGGGGGCTATGGAAGAAGAACGCATACATAATGAAGTAGCCTAGTTGTAAGTACGGAATTTACCTGTACCAAAGGTTTGTCTAAAACCTATTTTAAAACCTGTATTTTTGGTGTATAGGTCACCACGGTCAATGGCTGCAGAAGCAACCCACTCTAAGCCCGAAAACGCAGGAATTTGGCCTTTGAATTGTAACAAAGCCGAAAGTTGCTTAGGAACGGTAGGGTAGGGGTAGATGTAAGTACCATAATTGGCACTGTAAGAGATTTTAGATAAAAACTGAATCGATGGGCCAATATTGCCTTCAAAACCAAGATGATACACTAAAACGCGGTTATTATTAGCCATGTCATTGGTATTTTGTTCTTCAGGGCGATTGGTATCTTCTTGATTGGTAATGAACGGAGTCCCAATAATTTGTCGACGATACGACCATCCATCATAGTACTGTTGGTGGTTGAAGTACTCGTCTTTTCCGCGCTTTTTACCATTTGTCATCACAAACGTATCACCACCCTGACTACGGGTATTTAAGAACTCAAATACCACTTTTTTAAAGGAAATTTTACCTTTTTCTTGGTTAGGGTAAAGATTGGTGAGTACAATACCATTTAAGCCGTCGGCGATACTCGTAAGGTAGAATAAAGAACCGTCTTCGTAGATATTCTGGCGGTAAACTAAAATATTTACTTTTTTCAAATCAAGTTCAACGCCAGCATCAACTGTACCTAAATGGTTTCCTACGCGGTTAGTAGAATCGAAGGCATTGCCTTTGCGAACCCCAATATTGGGGCCGATGGCAATTACTGCCAATAAATAATCTACAAAGCTGCTAGGTAGTGTTTGGTTGTCAACGGTGGCGATGTCGATGGTTGTTTTTCCACCCCATTGTACTTGGTGATTAAATCCCCCATAGAGTTTGACTAAGGAACTTTGCCGCCCAATTCGGACGTATAGGGATTTTTGGTGTAAATAATAATCGTAGGCAAATTTACTGGTACCAAACCAACTATGGGCATAAGTCCCCTTAAATGCTAACCAAAGATTTGTTTTACCTATTGATTGATAGTTTGGGATTTCAATCTGGATTTTAGGCATCGGAAAAGCATTTCCTGACCATATATAAGAGCCTGTTCCTAGAGTTGTATCGGCCAATCCAATGATTTCTTTTCGGCGTCCTGCATAAAATAGCAAATTTTTATAGCGAACACCTGCATAAAGCTGGGGTAAAAAAACGGTTGTTTTTCTACTGTCAAGTAAGTTTCCGACTACTTGTGCTCCTCCGATAAGCTTCCATTTGTTATTGGCTGATACATTACTTTCAACATCCACGGCGCCGCTTAGTGCAATTGCGTTCTTTTGAGGGACGATGTCATATTGGTTTGAACGAAACCAAAATGGCATTTGGCTGGCTGTGTTGTAATAAAAAGCGCTGAAATCACTCCGAAAAGAATGTTTGGCGGTACTGTCTTGTGCGACGGCCAAATGCGTTAAAACTAAAAAGTAGCTAGACAGTAAAACGGTAAGCTTTTTCAAGGGGAAAGAAGTAATTTCTGGTGTACTAGAACTAGAATACTTGTGAGAACGATGTAAAAAACAAAGTTATCAAAAAAATCCTCTTTTACGAAGCCCAAGGTGTATTCCTATAGAAGGATTATAGAGAGTACCAGAGTCGATTCCCAGAGAGGTCGTCCAGTCAATACCTTGTAACCAAGGTAGCTCTTTTTGAATTTGGAGTAAGCCCGAAAATTGGCGTTTGGCTACGGGAAAAGGATGGTCGTATGTTCCTAGGTTATGACTAAATGACGCTTTCAATAGCCATTTCCACTCATCTATCCATCCGCTGGCTCCCACATGAATCATCTGTATTCGGTTATTGTTGGTCATTAAGCTTGTAATAAGAGGTAGAGGACTAGGAATATCGCTTTGTTTAGGAATAAAGGGTGTACCAATCATCTCGTTTTTGTAAGACCAGCCTTGCGAATAAACATAGTGATTGAAGTAATTGTCTCGCCCGAAGATCTGTTGCTGAAGATCAAACCTATCTCCCCCTTGACTAGTGGTGTTTAGCCATTCTAAATTTATCTTTTCAAGAGTAAAAGTTCGGGTATAGTCAGGAGTACTTTTATTATTAAATGTAACCCCTTGTAGTCCGTCTTGAATATTTAAAAAGTTGTACAAAGAGCCATCGTCAAAAATATTTTGCCTAAAAAAAATCAATGACTTATTATTCTTCAATTTCCAAGTTACCCCCACATCTAAGGTGCCTAAGTGATTTCCTACTCGGCTTCCCATCCAAGGTTTTCCCACTATTACTGACCACCAAGCGTCAAGGGGCTTAAGCCCGTCAGGCCAAATTTGGTTTTCTCCTCCCCATTGTGCCTGATGATTAAAACCGCCAATTAGGCTGATTTTCCAGTGTGGGAGCCCCAATTTTACGTACAACGTTTTTTGATGAAAATAGCCTTTGACTTTATTTACTTGCCTTCCATATCCTACGGCAAGTGTATCTAGCCAACCGTGTGCGAATGAGCCTTTGAAAGAAATCAGCCCCTTTAGAAAAGGAAGAGAGACATATTGGGGGATGGCCAGTTGGATTTTAAGAAAAGGTGGGGCATTTCCTGACCAGCTATAGGAACCTGACGATAGGACAGTGTCACCGATAAATCCAGTGGTTTCTAATCTGCGTCCGTACCAAAGTTCGAGAGGGCCATACTTCAATCCCCCAAAACCTTCAATTAATTTAAAATTATTAGAACTTTTTTGTACGATAAATGCACCATCGACACCATAAAGGACACGTAATTGCCGCCAACTATGCTGAGCAGTATCTCCTTTGACATTGCTAAAAGAGGCTCTAACTAATAGAGAAGATGTAGTTTTGGGAATAACTCCATACTGATTTGCATAGTACCAAAATGGGAGAGACGTCGAGGTCGTACCATAAGTATTGATGGATAAATTATACTCAGTGGTAGGTAAAAACTGGGTATGGCCAAAGAAAGTAGCGAAAAGACTAGAGAAGAAGACTAAATAATGAACATAACTATTTTTCATAAAAGCAGTATTGTCTAATTTACTTACCTTCCCAATCCAGCTAATACTACCCTAATGGTACGTAAGATAATCTTAAAGTCAAACCAAAACGATTGGTTTTTGATATAGTACATATCGTATTTGTGTTTCCACATACCATCTTCGATTGATGCCCCATAGGGATATTTTACTTGAGCCCAGCCAGTCAATCCAGGTTTGATGACGTGCCTAAACTCATAGTAGGGAATTGCGGTTTTCAACATTTTGATAAAAACTGCCCGTTCGGGGCGAGGGCCAATGAGTGACATTTCACCTCGCAAGACATTAAATAATTGAGGTATTTCATCAATACGTGTTTTACGAATAAATGTACCAACTTTGGTAGCACGAGGGTCATTTTGTTGTGCCCACTGAGCGCCGTTTGCTTCGGCGTTAGCGGTCATTGAGCGAAATTTAATAACCTCAAACTCAATGTTATAAAGCCCGACTCGCTTTTGACGGTAGAAAATAGACCCTTTCGATTCTAGGCGTATGGCAATTGCGGTGACCAACATCACAGGAGACAGAATCGTTAGTAGTATACTGGCATAAATGATGTCAAAAAAGCGTTTAGTCGCAATTTTAGCACGATTTCTAAGCACCGAAAACGCTTCTTTGTTTAGAAAATAATCGCCGTTGAGCAGACTTATTTCAGTATATTTATTTTTGGACTCTAGAAAATCAACAAGAGGCATCACTGTGACCCCATACTCAATATTTCTCAATAAGAATTCTCGTTCTAAATTATCAATGTAGGCTGCGTTGTAGTACGTGATAGTTTCTTGCCGCTTAAAAATTTGCTCACATTGGTTGAAGAAAGGAATATACGGGTAATTTTGGAGTACTTCTGTAATCAAAGGAATGCTTGAGTTGGGGCATACGATATACAATGGTTGTAACTCTGGCATAGAAGAAAGAGACTGACTATGATTAGCGGGAGAAGTAGGATATTTGGTAGAATCTTCCAAAGAAATATCTTCAAAGTCAGTAGAAAAATTTTCAGCTCCAATCTCCTTCATATTGTACTTTTTTTAGAAAAACACCTTTAAATTTTTAAATTATAAGATAATTTTTATCCTTTGAAGAGGTTCAAAGATAAATGTCATTTTTGTAAAAACCAAAGAGGTTGATAACCGTTAAATAACTTTCTGAGTGTCTACTAACAGAAGGATTTGAAGAAAGTGATTCAAAATCTTGTTGTAATCACAGCGGGCAATTACTTTTGTAAAAAAGGCATTGCAATTCATGAATACTACCGCTATCTCAAAATCTACTCAAGTCTCAGGTAAACAACTTCACCAAGTACAATTGGTATCGTTGAAAGAACATAAAGATTACCGAGGGTCTTTTACCGAAATTTTCCAAGAGCATTGGGGTACCGTACTAAAACCTGTACAATGGAGTGTTGTAAGGTCAGAAGCAAAAGTATTTCGCGGGATGCATTACCATCAACGTCACGACGAATATTTTTGTCTCATTGAGGGGCATTGTGTTCTTGGTTTGAGAGATTTACGTGCGGGCTCTCCTACTCAGCATCAGTCTGCTTTATTTGAACTATTTGGCGATGACCCCGCAGCCCTTATTTTTCCTAAAGGTATGTTGCATGGTTGGTATTTTCACACACCTGCCCTCCATATCCAGTCGGTTTCAGAAGCTTATGTAGATTATGGAGGTGATGATAACTGGCGATGTGCTTGGGATGATCCTGAGTTAGAGCTTCCTTGGGATATTGAGACGCCTATTTTGACAGAAGCAGCTTCTAGCGCGCCTTCTTTGCGTACTCTAATTTCCGCTTTAGAGAGTAAAGGCTATATGTAAGTTTGGTTTGGACAAAAGGAATGAGTTCGGACAGTGTTTTTCCCTTTATCCGAATCCAGTCACTTTGCAAGGCGGCACGTTCATCTAATAGGGTTTGTAAAGCATCTGTTCGTAACTTACTCAAAAAAGCAGTATCAGTAAGTTTGGCCTCCCATTCTTTGAGTTCCTCAATTCTTTTTTCGGTGGGAATACCTGGATAAGTAGCCCCTCTTTTGAAATAAAGAACGGTAGCTTCACTTCCAAAAAAAGGCTGGTAATCAGGGTGTTCCATAAATTGTGCCCACATATAGTCGTCGGTGAATATTTCGGGAGGTGTAGTACGCCATCCATAAGGTAACTTTTGGTAAAATTCGTAAGTATGGGCTACTGCTGAAAAGACAAAGTGCTGACGAGCATTGGAGTACCCGTAACGAATTTCACCATTTTGAAAAAGCCGAAAGTAGTTAGAAGAAACAAAATTGCCTTTTTCAAATAAAGTTAGCAATGTTTCAAGATGAATGGGCAACCACAAATCACGGTCTAAAAGATAAGCTATATATTTTCCTTGGGCGTTTTGGGTAAGTACTTGATGCCGATTGGGCTCACCTCTGCGGATGTGTTTTGGGAAGTCGAAAAACTTGATTCTGCCGTCTTTGCTGATAAGTTCTTTAATCACCCTTCTGGTAAACTCATTGACGCCATCACCAACAATAAGTAGCTCAAAATCAGTAATGGTTTGCTTAAGGACACTACTTACAGAATAGGGAAGTAAAAACCCTCGGTCGTTGGTGGTAGGCAGAAGAATAGAAAAACGAGGACTCATTGGAGTGGTTACTAGTGTTATAAAGCAAGTTGATGAAGCGTAGTTAGAATTTCAATGGTTTGAATTCCCTCTTGAAAATTGGAAATAGGCGCAGGTCCTCCCTTTAAAAATGCTAAAAATGCTTCAAGCTCTTTTTTTAAAGGTGAGGTAGTATCAAAAAAGCGGCGTTCTGTTTTTACAGACGAAGCGTATGTAGTATCGTTACCATAGAAGATGTCGATATAATCAACTTTCTCATCAGTCAAAACTGCAATTCCTTCGGTGCCATGTAGTCGCACTTCGCGACGTTTATCGGAGTACCGATTAGATACTTCAATTTGAACAAAAGGTGAAGTTCCTAATAAGGCGGTCATTCCTCGTGCTACGTTGTTGTGCCATTCAATGACCGAAGACCGAGGTTGAGGAATATAACCGAGAATTTCGAGCGAAATAGTTAAGTCGTGGGGGGCCAAGTTCCAGATGCTATCGGTATCTGTTCGGGGGCTAGTCCAATTGCAACGATGCGTGTATAGAGCCGTTATAGCCCCAATTTCTTTATTTTTAGCAATCTGTCCAAGGAGTTGAATACCTGAATGATACCTCCAAATATGCATCATATAAAGAGGGAAAGACTTAAATTTTTTCAGTGCAACAGCATCTTCTAGTGACGTAACCAGTGGTTTTTCAATAAAAACGGGTATGCCCCAAGGAACTATATGTTCCAAAATTGCCCGATGAGTAGCAGATGGTGAAGCCACGATGATTCCATCTACGGATTGTAATTCTTGAAGTGAATTAACAAAAAAATGCGAAAACTCTTTTTGTGTGTCAGGGTTGGGGTCGAAAATTTTTAGCGAAACCGACAGGCTAACTAGTTCTCGAATGATGTTTTTACCCCAGATTCCAGCCCCTATGAGTCCAAGTATCATTTATTTACCTTGTTTTTTAATCATGATAACCATTGTCTTCATAATTAACCACATGTCGAAGAAAAACGAGATTTTGTTTAAATAGAGCAAATCATAGCGCAGTCGGCGTCTAATTTCGTCAGGTGATCCAGCATAACCGAATTTAACCTGTCCAATAGAAGTAATGCCAGGTTTTACGGAAAGGATGAGTTTAAAATCTTCAGGAGATTCGTCCATTAGCGTTTTAACATCATAATCTGCTAGGGGGCGTGGGCCTACTACTGACATATCTCCTCGTAAGACATTGTAAAACTGGGGAAGTTCATCAAGGCGTGTTTTTCGTAAAAACCGCCCCCAAGGCGTAATTCTTTTATCGAGGACACCTTCAGAATGCCCTAGCCTTGCACCAACAAACATGCTACGAAACTTGTAAATTCTAAACTTTTTCCCCCATTGCCCTGTTCTTTCCTGGGCGAAAATAATAGGCCCTTTTGAGGTTAACTTGGTTACTAACCCAAGAGTGATAAAAATCGGAGCTCCAAAAATCAAAACACAACTAGAAAAAATGACGTCGAAGAGTCGCTTACTTATATATTCCCGTGAATAATCTAAGAATTCCGAAGACAGAGAAATTACTGGGGTAATGCCATGAAACTCAAGCGATGGCGCTTGGCTAAAGAAAAAAGCAAAATCAACAACAAGCTTAACCTTATAAGAAGCATTCGTTGATTTTTCAATGATATCTTTCAAAAGAGGATGCCCTACCCGTGGAATACAACAATAAACGGTATCAATTTGATTAGTACCCAGAACTTGTTTCAAAACATCGTAGTCACCTCTAATGGTATTTGTGTTTTGGGAAGTAATTTCATCAAAATAACCATAAAATTTATAACCAAACTCGGGGTGTTGATCATAAAAACGTTTAATCCTTTGCGAAGTATCGTTGTAGCCAATGATTACATAACTAAGCGTATTATTCCCATTGGCTCGGTAAATTTTAAGTAGAACTACCGCTGCGGTTCTCCAAACGCAGCCCAAAAACCAGAAAAACAAAAAAGTGTAAAATAATTGAAGCCGAGGCAAATGGAGGTCTTGAAAAATCATCCAAATGAAAATACCAAAGGCTGCAAATAGTAATACCGACATTAAGTGCCTGTAAATGAGGGTAAAAACGTGAAATTTCAGGCGCACGTGTCGATAGGGGCGTAATAGACCAACTACAAAAAGCCAACAGAGACTTAAAAGAAAAAATAAAAAGAGATTTTGTTGGTATTGATCTGAAAAAGAGGAATTTACCAAAATAAGCCCCATTGCAAATGAGAAACTCAACGTAATGAGATCGAAAAGAAGCTGAAAAGGGCGAAACAGTAAAATCTTATTCATTTATAAACTCACTAATGATTTTTTGCCAGTAATAGAACAAACGCCACCCTCAATAATCTAAAGCTTAGAATGATACAAGCACAAAGGTAACCATTTTAAGCATTTTGTATGCTTATTTTGTGAGCAGATTTGTAGGGAGTTTTTTCTTTGTATCGAATCAAAATCATTAATAAGTAAAAACTTTTGAGGTATCTTTTTATATATAGGCGAGGGTTAGATACACATCTTGCCAACCAACCTAAATACAGGCGGTCTATCCAAGCTGGAATAGGTACTTGCCTCTCTGTTTTAAAAGCGATTGCAGCACCCGTACAAATAATAGCTGGTTTAAATGACAAATTTTGACGCAAATACAGCCCAAGTTTTTCTTGAACACCTCCCCCAATATTGATTAAAACCCAGTGAGGTTGACTAGTCTCAATTAATTTAAGCAGCGTATTATCTTCTACTTGTTTTGGATAGATAGGTGCTGTATACATGAAATCGTCAGATACTCTGACGCCTTTTTCACGAAAAAGTAAGCGATTAGCTTCGCCCTCTTCATCGTTAGGGTTTATTAAAAAAAGTTTTTTAGAGCTTGATGAGATATGTTGGAGGAAAAAATTAATAAACTTTAATCCAGATAGTTTTTGGATAGAATTTCTGCGTAAAATCCAGTTCCAGATTAAGACCATATATCCGCTATCTGGAATGACAATATCAGAATTTAAAAGGGCATGATAGTAGTCCTTCTCTTTGAGAATATCCGCTAAATTAGGGGCAGCAGGCGCAGTCAGTAGTCCACCACAGCTTTCAAGTTGTCTAAAAACATCTTCTACTCGCCCAGTAAAAAATTGAATACCAAGTATTGAGATAGTATTTGTATTCATAATTAGATACTTACTCTTTTATATAGCATATCTAATTGAGGAATAACCAAATTACTGTCTAGTAGAGCGCCAACTGGAGCTACTAATTTAAAGCCTTTTTCTTTTAAATAGGAATTCATTTCATCAAAAAGTATTTCGTTATCATACATAGAAATAAAAGATACTTCTAAAACTAAATAGTCTACCTTATTTAGAAAAAAAGCGGCTCCCTCTAAAACTTCTATTTCAAAACCTTGTACGTCGAGTTTTAGTAAAATGGGTGAATTTATATCATGCTCAATGATTAAATCATCTAATCTTTTGCATTGTACTTTAATTTCGTGATATTGTTTTGTTTGAGGTATATATTCTTGTTGATAATTACTGACTTTAAGCGCAGAACTAGCATGACTATGCTCATTTTGAAAAAAAGAAATCTCGCCATTCTGGTTACCTAAAGCAAGATTGTAAAGGTAAACATTAGAAATATTTTTTAAATTTTCAGTAAGACCTTTAAAGCTAGAGGGTACAGGTTCAAAACTATAAATGGTGGCTTTGGGATAAAAGCGATGAGAAGCTAAGGTAAACTGACCTATATTAGCCCCAACATCAATGATTGTACAAATATCTGGCACTAATTTGGATAAAACATTCAGTATGTTAAATGATGATATTGAGGCATTTTTTTGCAAGAGATAATTCATTCCACCTTTTTGATGGAATAAAATTTTTAATATTTCAACGATTTTTGAGATTTTAATAATCATTTTTTTTTTGTATGTAAAGCCCATCTATGATAATCCTAAACCAAAGACATTGTAAAAAGTGATATATAAAGCCAATTTTACCATCTAAAAATCCAAAGTAAAGGAAATAACGATAGAAAAAAAAGAAAAAAGATCGCCAAATAAGAGGGAGTCTGTAGTAAAACTTGTTTTTCAAAAACCTTTTTTGCTCTATCACATTACCAGTTATTTTCTCTTGAACATCCCCTTTCGTATGAGAACCTTCTAATAAATCGTTAGACTCCTTGACAGCCCAGCGATTATGTTTATCGATAAATTCAGTAATATCATCTCCACTGTTATCAATGATGTCAATACCTAAAGGTAATTTTTTTACTTTACCAGCGACTACAAAGTGCTGATCGTAAGATTTATTTTCGCAATAACCCTTTGATTTTTTAAATAGTCTCAAGTGATAATTTGGATACATTGCGCCGTATTTTATCCACTTTCCCAAAAAGTACACTCTTCTACTAAAGATAAAACCATCCCAAATGGTACACTCTTCTTCAAATTTATTATTTATCCAAGTGATAAACTCACTGGTTAGTATTTCTCCTGCATCAATATGAAGAACCCATTCAGTTTTTATAGGACAATTATTTTGAGCCCAATTCCTTTGATCTGCATAGTTTTTAAAAGGATTTTGTAAAATTTGAACAGGGTATGAACTTAAAATTTCAAGCGTTTTATCCGTAGAAAAAGAATCAACAATGAAAATGTCTTTACTTACAAGAAATGCTTTTTCTAAACAGAGCTTTATATTATTCTCTTCATTATAGGTAAGAATTATAATACTAAAATTTGTCATTGATTTTGTATATTATATGCTTTTATTACATGGTTTGAATAAAATAAAATTGACCTAGAGTGCCAATTATTGTTTAATACTATTAAAATCGAATCGCCAGTACACATTCTATAAAAAACCTAAATAAGAATCACAGAGAGAGGAGGCTTCAAAACTCATTGGCGGGTGTACCTTTTGCCACTTTTAAAAGCCTCGCCTTTGAATATCCATCAAGAGACATTTGTTGTTTTAAGTAACAAAGCAAAGTTAACCGTTATTTGCCAATCGTACTGATTTACCTTGTCTTCAAATAGGTTTATTTTTTGCAAATTGCAAACTTAGAAAAGTACAAGTTGGTTTGCAAGTTTTTGATTACAAATTGTATTACCTTCGATGTAAACTGTTCTGTGTCTTCTTGCTCTAAGCCGTAGTCATTTTCAAATAGAAGTATTGTCTCGTCCCCGATGGAGTGGGGGAGTGAAGACGAATGCGAGATATGGTATATCCGAGGAGTGGTACGATTTACTAAAAAATCAAAATCTCTACTTTAACTTGGTAACGCCTTGAGGGAGCAGAACATTTTAGGTATTATGAACTGATGAGTAAAGTTGTAACCATTTATTGATATTATTGTGTATATCTAATTCATTTTTTACCAGTTGGTAAGAATTATTTATATATTTTTGATAAACATCACTAGGCATTTGTATAATTTGGTCAATCGTTTTCGCTAAAGTATGGCTTGTATTATCAACCCAAAATCCAGCTTGATATTCTTGTAAATTTTGCCAAGGACTATAAATAGATGCAACGACCGGTGTGCCTTGAGACAATGCTTCTGCTGTAACAATCCCGAAATTTTCGGAAAAAGAAGGCATAAAAAGAAAGTAAGCTTTCGCTATTATCTTTTGTTTCTCTTCTCCCTCTACATGACCAATAAACACTACTTTGTTGTTTAAGTCAAGAGACTTATGTAACTCTAACATTTGTCTCCCATAGTCATTATTGTAATCTCCAGCAATTTTTAAAGTAAAGTTTGAAGAAATAAAAAGGCTAGATTTCTTCAAACTAATCAACAAATTATCAATTCCTTTTTTATCATGAAACCTCCCAATAAAAAGTAAATAATTTTCCTTTTGTACATGTACCTTTTCAGGAAGTATAACATAGTTTGTTATGTTTATAATGTTAACATTATTTCCAAGCCTTTTCTTTATAAAAGCAACTTCTTCATTACTTGTTGCATGAAAAGTAATGTTTTTTGTGAATATTTTTATTATAAATAAAGTTACTAATTTAAAAAATTTCATTTTTTTAAATTCAACGTCATCAACAGAACCTCGTGAAGACCAAATAATTTTTTTGTTGAAGAACTTAGCAATAAAAAAACAAAATATTGAAGGGGGATAAAAAATAGAAGATAATTGAACAATGTCACAATGTTTTATTTTTTTTAAAAATTCCTTAATAATAGGAAAGCCTAATTTATGATATTTATTTCTCAAATAAATTACTTTACCATAATCAGTATCTAACCATACATTTTCTGGAATTCTCCCAGTTGAAATACCATAAGTGGTTGTAATAGTTGTGATTTCAACTTTATCAGTACGGTAAAGACCTTTTAAAAGCCAATAAACAGAGAGACTGACCCCTCCGCTTTCATTTGGGTACAATGAACCAACCGGAAAGAGAATTTTAATTTTTGAGCTCATAAACTATTCTTAGATAAATAAGATTCAATGGTTACTAATGCCCATATGTGAAGCCACAAAACACCATTTCTATTATTTTTAAAATCATCTAATAACATAAAAAGTGCTTTTTTATCAAATATACCTCTTTGTGAAAGTGCTTGGATGTTCTCAGTACAAAATGAAAATAAGTCATTCCGTAGCCAATCTTCCCAAGGAAATGTAAAACCTTTTTTGGGTCGATATACAATTTCAGATGGAAGAAGGTCACCCAAAGATTTAACTAATAAACTTTTAGGAATATTGGGTTTATATTTAAATTTGTCTGGCACAGATAGTAAAAACTCAACTAATTGATAATCAAAAAAAGGTTCTCGTATTTCAAGGGCAGATGCCATACTCATTTGATCAGTATCTTTGAGTAAGACATCTAAGGTATAATTTGTTAGCTCTGCGATACTGTATTGACTTAGTAATGGATAATTTCTTAAATCACCTTTGTTTAAATCAAACCAAGTACTTCTTCTAGGTAAACTTATTCCTAAATCCTCTATTTCTTTTGGTAAAAATATAGCCCTACTATTAGCATAAAACGTTGATAGA
Organism: Runella sp.; assembly: GCA_023254175.1. GTDB lineage: Bacteria > Bacteroidota > Bacteroidia > Cytophagales > Spirosomataceae > Runella. The sequence goes on from JALQYJ010000101.1 coordinate 68,592, forward strand.
TTTACTTTTTTATTTTTAAATAAATCAATTATTTTATTTCCCTGCCGTGTATTAGGTAGAAGAGGGGTAATCAAATTAAAAAAAGTATGTATGGGTAAATTTGACCATTGATTGAAACGACGAAATCGATTGAAACCTGGGTATCCTCCAAATAATTCATCCCCTCCTAGACCAGATAGTACTACTTTCCCGCCAGCTTGGCCGACAATTTTTGAAACCACATAAGTGTTAAGTCCATCAGTAGTAGGACTATCCATTTTTGAAAAATATTCAGGTAATTCATCTAATAAACGGGATGCATTGAGTAATAATTCAGTATGTTTGGTTTTATACTTATTTGCTATAATTTTTGCAAATTTAGATTCATCAAATTCTTCTTCTTTAAAAATGATACTATATGTTTCAACGGGCTTTTTAGAGAATTGGGCCATTATGGCAACAATCGCTGAAGAATCAATACCCCCTGAGAGGAACGCACCAACTGGAACATCGGCAATCATTCTACTCTTTACGGCCGCTGTAAGTAAATTTCTTGTTTGGTGAATGGTCTCTTCATAACTAAGACTAAATACAGGTTTTTCTTGTGTAATACTCCAATACTGGGAAATTGTAAAACCTTTTTTGTTGTAAACAGCAAAATGTCCTGGAGGAAGCTGCTTAATTGCACTAATAATACTTCTTGGAGTTTTAACAGCTTGAAATCCTAAGATATCAATGATTGCTTCATTATTAATTTCTTTAGAAACTTCATTGGTCGACAATATTGATCTTATTTCAGATGAAAAAATAAGCTTAGTCTCATCATAACTATAATACAGAGGTTTTACCCCCAAACGATCGCGAGCAATAAACAACTCACTTTTTAAACAATCCCAAATAGCAAAAGCAAACATCCCGTTCAGATGTTGCAAACAATCAACTCCCCACTTCTGAAATGAAGCTAAAATAACTTCAGTGTCTGAGTTAGTCTTCCATTCATAATTATGAATTTTTTGTCTTAGTGATTGATAATTGTATATCTCCCCATTGAATACAATTACATAACGGTTGGTACTGTCAAAAAAAGGCTGGTTAGCTCCATCACTAGTATCAATAATTGATAAACGCCTATGGCCTAATGCGATACCATCAGCAATATAAAACCCTTCAGCATCTGGTCCACGATGGGCAAGTAATCGAGTTTGTATTTCAACAATACTTCTTAAAGTATCATTATTATAATTTGATGAAAAAGAGAGAATACCAGCTATACCACACACAATTTGAAATCATTTAATCGTTTGACTTTATTAGCCTATATACAGACGCAATCACCTCACTTGGGCGAATTTTTTTCATGCATAAATAATCATTAAAACAACTCTCACTTAAACATATACTACACTGAATATCGTCTGCACGATGGACGAAGTTTTTATTATTGAGCGGAGGATACCAAAGATAAGGATAATCACGATTACTAAAAATTGAAACAACAGGAGTACCAAAAGCATAAGAAAGATGCATAGGGCCTGTATCATTTGCAACGGTTAATAAACATTTTTGGAAAAGTAATCCACTTTGAAGGGGGGTAAGTAAACCACAAAAAGAGTAAGTATTCGGAATGTGAGTTAAGTCACGAGCCAAACTAATATCATCTTTTCCTCCTATTATAATAATATTATATGTATTGGAAAACTCTTCTATCAATTCTTTGAAATATGTAATAGGCCAACGATTTGAAAGTCTTTTTGCCCCAATTACAATAGCTATTGTTTGTAAATTTTTATTTTTTATTTTTTTTAGGTATAAGTCGTCAACAATATTTTTGTCATTTTGATTAATAGAAAAAGAAAATTTATCGGTATAAAAAATTGTTAAATTATACTTATCAGCTAGTAGATTGTTTAAACGAGTTCTTTCATCATCAAATATAACGTACTTGTTTTGTGTTTTTCTGAAAATATTAATAATGCTTACATTCCAACCAAAACCACTTTTTATTCCAACCAAAAAACGAAAGAAAAAAATATCTCTAATAGACTTTAATAATCCGCTTCCTTGCTGTGTCAAATGTATAATTAAATCATATTTATTTTTTCTTAATAATCTGATTAATTGGTAGAAAGATTTATCATCATAATTTATAATATTATCAAAATAAATAGGGTTTAAAAAGCTCTCAAGTGAAATTGAATTTTTGTTTATTCCTGTTGAGGTAAGAATATCAACCTTCGAGTCAGGGAAATTTTCCTTTATGTTCATGATGGCAGGTATTGAGCAAATACCATCTCCAATCGAACCAATCCTAAACACTAATATATTTTTAGGAAGTTTATTTTCTACGTAGAATAATTTGGTTAAAAAATTAATTAAAAAATTATATATAAAAAGCAAAAATTCAATTAATGACAACATTAATTTGTCATTAATTGATAGTTTACTATTATTTTTTATTTTCATAATTAAATAATGGAATTTTCAAACAAATAAACATCAGGACTAATTGAATTTCCAGGCAATATCAAATCAAAGCCAAAATCGATGATTTTTTGTATCAATTCCGCTTTATTCTGACTAGGTAAATTGTGAATTTCTATCAAAAGGAATCTTACATGGCGAATATTATTGATATTATCAGAGTAAAACAATTCATATTCTGCTCCTTCAATATCTATTTTACAAATATCAATTACAGAACCTTCAAAATATTTTTTATAGATTGTATTAAATGAGTATCCTTGTACATTGTATAATTCTTGATCTCCAAAATCTTTACTATAAATATTCAGTCCAGTCGAACCCAAATTATCCGTAGTAGGAATTATAGTGTCATTACCAGATGCTGCAGCATTAACGATTTCTATTTTTATATTTCTACTGAGGTTATATAATAAATTAAAATGAAGCCTTAAATATGTTTTGTAATTAAATTCAACAGCTACAATTTTCTTTAGTTGATTTTTTTGGGACATTAAAGATAATACAAACCCCCCATTGTTTGCTCCAATATCTAGGATGTTTTGAATTGAAACATTTTTGTTTTGTAATATAATTATAAATTCGTCGTATAATTTCCGAGAAATGACATGCCTAGCCCCTGTCGAATCGCCACCGTCGTAATCAGTAATGAAATGTAAATCCCCTTTCTTGTAAAACGACATTCTTGACTTCAAAAATCGCTGAATTACAAGTGAAATAAAATTGTCAAAAAAATAAAATTCTTTTAAAGCATTTACCTTTCTAATTATAAGATTCATAGGTGTAAAAATTTGAATGATAAAGATGACAAAAAGGAAGTAATGTAAGAAAAAATGGATATAGAAATGACAAATCTAATAAAAACAAATACATCGCCAAAGGTTTCTTCGTATAAATTCATTGACAACATAATAATTTGTATAAAAAACAATAACAATACAAAATAATTATTTGCAAACCTGATAATTTTATAGGCAAAATATATTAAACCTAGAAATGCACATATATATAAACCTATCCCTATATAACCAAAGTCTATTAATCCTTGTAAAATAATAGTATCACCAACATCGTCAAAATCCATTAAACTACCAAATCTTTTAGTATAAAGAGGCTCATTCACTAATATATTCTCTTTATTAAAAAAGAAATTCCCAGGAGTTGCGACTTTAAATGCATTCATTACCCCTTCTCCATTTAGTAAATGGATGTCAAAAGTTTCATAAATATAACAAAATCGTGCAACAGGTAAATGAGTTGCAAAAAAACGTTTAGCAGTATAAATGTCATTTGCCTCTTCTAAAACACTTGTGTCAATATCAGTAAATATGTTGAATAGCAATTCATAGTCCTGGTTATTTATAATCGTATTGAATTCATAGAGTCTCAAACTTTGAAAAGCATTGAAAGCAAGAATAATAAAAAAACATAATAGGGAACCTGAAAGTATTTTTTTCCAGGTTATTTTTAATGTTTCAAAACTATAATAATTGAAAATAAATAAATATATTCCTATTATTAATGAGCGTTTGTTCATTAGTAATAGCCAAGGTAATTGTAGTAGGAGGATAAAATACCAAACAAATAGAAACTTTGCTTTTATCTTTATATAGTATCCAGATAAAAATGGTAGTAAAAAAAAACAGGGGAAAAGAATTGCTAAAACTGGACTTATGCCATTCTCAATTGCATTTTCACTGAATCCTCCTAGTGCAAACTGACCATTGATTGCAAAGTAAATTTGACTTGCTAGCAAAAACAAGCTCAGTACTGTAAAAAAAAAGTATTTTTTTGATAGATATCCTAAAATAGAGGTGTGAATAGACCGAAAAAACGTTGATAAAATAAAACCTAAAAGCAAGATTGTTACCCCCCAGATATTTAATAAAATTTGCGATTTTATTAAATATCGATTGTTAATACCTTCTTCAATCAACCATTGTTGCCAGCTAGTTGAAATTATATTTATTTTATTGTATGTTATTATTGGAGCTAATCCTAAATAAATAAAAAAGATAAAACTACCTACAATAAAAGGGTTATTTCGGTACTCAAAAGATGGTAGTGTAATTATTGCAATAAAAAGAGTGAATAGTACCTGAATAATTGAATTGAATAAAATACTTAGGTGCGAGTCTGGATAAACCCAAAAAACGGTTGATGGTATAAGCAAATAAATTAAAATAACTAAAGAAAACAAAACCTTTTTTTTTAAAAATAGGCTTTGCAAATAAAGAAAACTACTCATGATAACGTTTTTTTCATAGTTAGCTGGCACAGAGTACAAGGGTACATTAACAACATAATGTACGATAAATAATCTGATAATATAAGGCTTGAGTAAGCTATCTAGCAAACCCTATAATAATTACAAAGGGTAGGGTGTTGCCAATATATCTAACTCCTCTTGTAATTCGTTAATTTGCCCGTCTGTTATTTCTTTCAACGTATCTAATCTGTAAAAATGAAATCCATCCAAGATTTTATTAAATATTTTTAATTTATTATCTAAATTATCTTTAGGTGTAAATTCAAACCAGATAATTGGTTTATTACTTCTAATCAAACCTTCCAACCCTAAAAGTACTTCTAGTTCGTGACCTTCAACATCAATTTTGACAAAATCAATTTGTGTTATATTATGTTCTTTGCAGTAATCGTCTCCATCATAAATATTTATATTAATTGCTGCATTTGGATTACCTGTTCTATTTTTATTTAAAGTTCCAGTACCTATGTTACTACTGTCAGGGTAGTAAAAAGGAAAATTTCCATTTGTATTACTTAATGCTACTTGGTGTAACGTTACATTAGAAAGATGATTTATGGTAGTATTTTTATTGAGCTTCTCATATATTGGAGGATAAGGCTCAAAGCTATGGACATTTTTAAAAAACGTAGAAAAAAATAATGTATGATTTCCTACATTAGCACCTATATCTAGTGCTGTGTTTGTATTTCCACGTTTAAGTAAAATGTTTTTTACCCATAGCAATTGTCTTTGTTCATAAGCTCCAAAAAAATAAACTATCCAATCTATGGAATAGATTAAATTACCACAATATTTTAATCCAAAAAAATCTACTTCTATTTCTTTGTTGACCTTACCTATAGGAACAAAAAGTTGAATTACCCTATATCTTATGCCGTACCTAACCCAGTTTAAATGACCAAAGAAGCGAAGTAATTTGTACATATTATTATTAGTTTGTGATATTATTTAAATTTAGGTAAAGGTTTTATTTCTTAAAAATTTTGAAGCTTTATTGAAGCAATTGCAAATAATTCATCTCCAGACAAGTCTAACACTACTTGACTTTTCTTATCCCAATTTATAGTTTGGAGGTCTAAAGAATTACTACCAATTAAAAAAGGTACATCTTTAAATACATTTTTAAAAAATTTATCATTTAAGTAATTAGGATGAACCTGCCCCCACAATCTATGAAAATCCATAGGTTTTCTTTTTTTAAAGCTATCAGAACCGTTTGGACAATAGATTACAATTAACCCGTCTTTATTTAATAAATTTTGAGCTAAAGTAAACATGTTTTTTATGTCAGGTAAGTGTTCGATGACATGGGCGTTAAAAAACACATCAACTCCTTCTACCAATTGACTTAAGGAGGTATTAATGTTTATACCAATTTTACTCCCAAACAATGCTCTTTCTTGCGATATTTCATAAGACTGAACCTGCCAATTATCATTTTTAAATTGATATGAAGTATAACCCCAATTCGCTCCAAAATCTATGACTTTAGGCTGTTCTTTATCTATTATTCTCCTTATAAACTGTATTTTATCGGTGTAATCTTTAGCTGTACCTTTAAAATTACTTTCTATTAACTTTTTTAAGTTATTATCGTCTGGTAAATCTGTTGTAATATTATCTTTCTGTTCATAGTTTTTTTGATAGAACTTTTGATTAAATTCTATTGTATCTTTTGGGTGCCTAAAATATAAATTGCAGTTGACACATTCATTTAGTGTTGTAACTAAGAACTTTCTATCTATACAAACACTCTTTTCACAGCCACAATAGGGGCAGTTTTTATTAGTTGAAAAATTTGCAATTGATCGCAACAGATATTCGAATTTGTTCATAATACTCCAAAATAAATGAATTTAGAAAGAAGGTTTCATTCGTTGATTTAACAAGAAATTTGTAAAAATAAATGTTAAAATCAACATTATCAAATCGTTTAATAAAATTACGTAACCAAAGGTAATTAAATTATATGTAAAAAACATTGGAATAATCGAACAAATACAGACTAATAAGTAGGCTAATCCAACCTCTTTATTACAATTGGCTGAGTTTAATACAGAATAAGAGGCGTTCCAAAGTGTATTCAAATAAGAAGAAATCAATAATATAAAAAAGACACTTCTCTCTATACTAATCTTACTTGTTGTCCAAAACATTATAATACTATTACCAAAAAAATAGAATATAATTGTAAAAACACTTGATATCAATATACTCCCCCCCATCATTTGCCAATATTTCTTTTTTGCTTCGTTGTAGTTACTTCTAGCAAATAAAACCGTAAAGCTAGGTAAAAATGAATAATAGAATACACTAACAAATGATTTGGTAGAATTGAGTAGTGTGCGTACTGTATTAAAAACCACTAATTCAATACTTCCAAGTTTGCTTCCAATTAAGTAGCTTGTTCCTTGCAAAACCAACCCTTGAGCCATTGTTGTAATCATGTAATAAATAGATGTTGGTAATAAGGGGACTATGACATCTAAGTTATTCGTAAATCCCATATAAAACCAATTATATGTTTTTTTTGTATTTATTACTAAAATCCATAGAAATATAAACCGTATTATAAAACCACTTAATGAAATACTAAAAATAGTTCCTGATAATAATAAATTTATCGTTATACTAATAATATCTATTACTTGCAATATGGTGAGTATATTTTGGTATTTATCATATCGTCCTTCTGCTCTAAAAACACTTAACGTTGAACCTAAGAAAAATGTACAGAATACAGAAGTAATTAGAAATAGTAAACTACTTTCTACTTCCCATTCTGTAGAGATTTTTGTATGCATTATGGTTGACCAATCAAATATAATACAGCTTATTATATACAAAAATAAACCTATTATTGTCAGCTTAATGAATGCATTGTTACTGCCATGATATAATTTAAGCGCTTCCGTTCTATTGTTATTTGCAACGGATGCACAAATAGCGTTAGTTACTGTAACATTTATTCCAAAATCACTTGCGGATAAATAGGCTGGTAGTGTTGATAAAATTAACCATTCTCCGTAATACTCTTTACCTTGTGTACTTATAAATAAAGGCACTAAAATTACTTGACTTAGTATTGTAATAACTCGATTTATTGCGCCAGATGAGAAATTTCTTACTAGTGGAATATTTAATGACGAAAAGAATTTCATAAAGTATTTTTTTGCAAAAAATTAGCATATCGTTTCCCATATTTGTCCCATGATAAATCTTGATTTGCAGATTTTGAGGCATCCATTTTCATAGAATTGAGTTTATTTCTATCGTAATATAGATGTTCTATTTTTCTACGTATAATATCCGAATTTCTTATAGGGATTAAGAAACCAGTTTTATCGTCAGTAATTACTTCTTCTCCTCCTGAGTTGTAAGTGGCTATTACAGGTACACCACAAGATAAAATTTGTGGAATTACTCTTGATAGACCTTCTTCTATTGATGGTTGAATAGCAATATCGCATTGTGTAATATAGTTTACCAATTCATAATGTTCAATAAAGCCTAAGTATTTCCAATTTGATTTTGAGTATTTATCGTAAAATGGCTTTATATTACTATCCATTCCACCAATAAACCATACCTCATAATCTTTTTCTTTTAGCTCCAACTGATTTAGTGCTTCAAATAAATAGATTAGACCTTTACGGATATTTAAACTTCCTAAATAAAGTATTCTAAACTTATCATTTTCTCTATTTATGGTTTTTGGATAAAACGAAGAACTTGTTCCATATGGATTATAAAATAGTTTTGATTCAGGGACACCATACTCTATAAACGAACGCTTTACAAAAAGTGATGGAATCGAAATAAAATCAGCTGCTTCGTATTCTTTTAATTCTTTTTCTATTACCCTCGAGTCAAAGTTAACATCTTGTCCTAATTGACGAGAGTATTCTTCTTGAAGGATTTCTTTTTGATAAAGAATGTGTGATGAACCTCTTTCTATAATTGTTATTTTATTTTTACTCTTTGCATAAAGCAAAGCATTTAATGACATTCCACTCCAGCCAATGAATACTTTGTAATTTTTTTGATTTGTAAGTGACCATTTTACATAATGATCGAAAATGTCATTCCATTTATATTCATTATTAGGGAATTTTCTAAGACAAATTGCCAATAAAACACAGGTATGTATTTTATCTAAAGGTATCATTTCTTGGTCTTTTCTATGATGGAACCGACCTATAATGTTGTTTTTTTGAGAGTGAAATGTAGTGTATAAGCCTGTAAGGATACCATTTTGGGCCAGCTGCTCTGATAAATCAAACGCATGAAATTTTGTTGAACAGGATACGATGACCATAATGTTAAAAAGTATTTATAATTGTAGCAGCCCTCTGTTGATAAGAATAATTATAGGATTTTGCTTTTTCGTAACCCTTCAAAGCTATTTTTTGACGTAAACTTTCATTTTTTAAATAAAAGTCAACTTTCTCAAAAAAGTCTTCTTCTGTTGAGAAGTACACGGCTTCTTTATCTTCAATAAATAATTCTTTTGCTTCTTCGCTTATCTCGTGCAACATGAAACCGCCTGCACCAGGAATTTCAAATGTACGCATATTAATAGAATTTTTATTTTGTAAGCGAAGCAAATTTATGTTAATTTTTGACTGATAAATTGTTTTTAAAAAATCAACACCTACTTGTTCTGGATGTATGCAAATATTTTCATTTGTCACTTTCCATTTAATTCCAAACAAATTAATCATGGCACTGGGGCAGTGCTTGAACATGTAGGTAGCATATAAATCAATCTGTTCATTTCTTTCTTTGTCACCTTGCCCCACAAACGATACTTCGTATTTGTACCCCTCTGTGGACTTGACAGGATAAATGCGTTTTGTATCTGTGGCAAAAGGAAGATATACAGCCTTTTTTGCTCCCTCATTTAGAATGCTTTCTAAACCAGCTTTAGACCAGTAATAATACCCATCACAATAGGGGATAATATCTCGACAGCTTTTGGGAGATACTCGTTTATTGAAAGGTGAATCAGGGTTAAAGCATAAAAGTTTGACTTCTGGATATTGGGCTTTTATTTCCTGAAGTGACTCGGCTGATATAAAACTCCCTTTTAAAACAAAAATAGCATCGAATAAACCTAGGTTTGTATATCTTTTTAATAATTTACCATTTTGTTTTTGTTGATAAGCCTTTAAAAATGCTATCTTTCCGCTTAATTTTTGGATAAGTGTAGGATAAGTAGGCGCAAGAAAGACTTCTGTCTTACAACCATTTGATACAAATCCATCAACAAAGCTTTGATGGATAGCCGTGTATTCCTGAGACTCCTCGCTCACTACAAGTATATTTTTTATCATCCTTAGTGTTGTGATAATAAATTAATATTCAGACTTATTACTAGACAAATAATAACACAAAGTTACATCAGTTTCACCAAAAACCAGTTTTTTGTATACTAAAATGTGCCCCCAAGTTATTAGGTAGCCAATCCCCTTTGTCTAAACCAAGGGCAAATTTTATGTAACAATTTTTAATAGACTGTACTTTTTGCTTCACTTCTACATAACCCGAAAACTGAGATAAGTATTTTTGGTATCCAACCCCGTTGATATAATAAATGTGGTTTTGACTATAAGCTAGTTTTACAACAATGTGTGTATTATTTCTATACGTACCCTGAATCCCCGCATATATCATTTGTACAGCGTTACCATTGATTAGCCGATAGTTCTTTTCGTTGATACCCCCCATTGCATCATACCATTCGGGCCGGCTATCGGTCCTTAGCGTGACAAAAGGTGTTCCAATAAGATGACGACGGTAAGTCCAACCGTCCATGTATTGTGAGTTATTGAAATAATCATCGCCCAAATACCCCCATTTTTTATCATATCGCATACTTTGGTCTAAAGTGGATAGTACTTCGACAAGGATACGTTTTATTCTAACTTGTGCTTTACTAGACTTTGTATTGGACCAACTTATTCCATATAGTCCATCTGGAAAGTTTTGGGATATACCTACTTCGGTTTCGGCTGGGTGTTGATGATAAAACAACCACTCACTATTAGGAAAACGATATGAAATTGCTAAGTCAAGTGTTGCGATATGGTTACCTATTGTATTTATAGAGTCGTAGGAACTTATATTTGGAGTTTGAGGTTTATTTTTGGCGATTACTACGTACATAAAATCTTTGAAGGATTTTGGCATAGCTCCCGTAGGATCGGTTCGATTGAGCCCTATAAGCAATGGTGCATAGCCTCCCCATTGCGCATAATGAGCCACTCCAGCATATAGCTTGAGCCTATGAAATGGCTTCCCCAATCTGACAAACATTGTTTTTTGGTGTAAATAATAGTCGGTGGCGGCTTCTCCTTTACCAAACCAACCATGGGCAAGCGTACCTTGGAGAGATACAAAATCTTTGGTAAATTGTAATGGCAGAAAACCTTTTGTGCCTATATGAAGTTTTGGAAGAGGCAGCGCGTTTCCTGACCAAGCATAAAACCCAGAACTTAACAACGTATCACCTATACCTATTATCTCTTTACGGCGACCCGCATAAATATCTAAACCTTTGTATTGGAAATTAGCTTCGCCAGTTTGAATAATAAAATTAGATTTTTTGCTTAATTGCGAAACAACACCTATATGTAAACGTAATTGTGGTGAATTGGCTCTTTTGTTTGATTGAAAATCTCCCTCTACAACTGCAAGACCTGAAGTTGAGTGGGGGGGGACCGACCCGTAGGTGTTAGTACGTAACCAAAAAGGAGGTTGGACACCACTGGCAAATATCAGAGCTGTTTCCGCTGACATTCTAACTTTAGACTTACTTAGTGTGTCCTCTTGTGCCAATACAGAATACGTTCTTATTAGCAAAATGATAGACGTAAAGACTACATATCGAAACATATAGCAAAGTAAATCAATAAAATTGTGTCAAACAAATACCAAAATTTTCGGCTATTACATGATTTTACTCGTCAAAGTTCAACGTTATCCCCCCATGCTCCTTTACAGTGAAGGCCTTCTTCCCTCCTTTTGAACGGGCGGGGAAATCCCTAAATAGAAGTAACTTTGTAAAGAACCAAATTTTATTGATATTGCTCATATTAACTTATAATGTCGATTTATATATTTGTGCAGTAATTTACCTTTGTCGAGACGCCATAGCGTTCATTTTATCATATTTAAGTCACTGTATGTATGTCTAATAAACTGATTTTTAGGAACATAAACGTAAGGATGATTCACCCCAATGTAGTATTAACCGCGTTTTTCTTGATTATAGGATTGAATCAGACGCTAGCACAAGGGATCAATTTCTTGGGAGGTAACTTTCAATCTGCTGCGGAAGCTGCAAAAAGAGCTAACAAAATCTTGTTTGTTGAGGTATACTTGACAGGATGCCCCCACTGTGCCGCACTAGCTCCAGTTTTGGAAGAGAAAAAAGTAGGGGACTTTTTTAATAGTCAGTTTGTGAGTTACAAGGTCGAAGCTAACTCTGAGGATTCAAAAATGCTTCAGCAGCAGAAGGGCATTACCTATGTGGAGTTTCCTTTGTTCTTCTTCTTTGATCCTAGTTCGGGACAATTGATACACCAAGCTGCCCCAACCGAGCAACCCTCTCGTAGTGGAGCAATCGAAGAGGTAATCAAACATGGCAGGGATGCGTTGGACCCTACACAACGGACCAGCTCGTATCCAAGCCGTTTTGCCAAAGGCGATAGAGATTTGGGCTTTCTAATAAATTATGCCAAATATACCAAGGCTACCAAAGACACTGAACGTTTGTGGATACTCAACAAAGAAATTGCCAAACAAGTAGTACGCCCCAGTGATATAGAAAGTCAGGCGGGTTTTTATATCTTATCTCGTTTAATCAATGACATTGATAATCCTATGGCTGCCTACTTTTTCAATAACCTTAGTAAGTTCAAGGCTAAGTACCCAGCCAAAGAAGTAAAGGATGCCGGAGAAACAATCCTATATTATACAATGTATGGTAGAAGAGCTAATGATTTGACCATTGCTGACATTACTAAATGTAGGAAAGCATTTGTGCAGCTAGGACTGACAGCCCCAGTAGCAAGTGGGCGAACTATTCTCAAAGAACTCGAAGCATACTTTAGGAATAAAGAGACAGCGAAAGCCGTTGCTAGGCTCAATGAATATGTCGCTACAGCCCCAATGTCATTGGCAGAGTATGCGTACATGACTCGCCTTTTTAATGAGAAAGCGACTGGGAATTCTTATGTGCCTTCTTTGCTGAAGTGGGTCAACGACGGGGTTAGAGTGGCTAAAGCCAATGAAAAGACCTCAAAACTAATGGCAGACCTCTATCTGCAACAGTCTGTTGCTTATCAGCGTATAGGTAAAAAAGTAGAAGCTAAGAAAGCAATAAAAACGGCTGTTGAGGTAGCCCAAGCAGCAAAAGTTGACGTAAAACCTTACACTGACCAATTGGAGAAGGTAAAATGAGTGCCTTAATTGAAATGTAAATCTTGAAGAAAATAAATTCTTAAAAAAAACTTAAATTAGAATTTGACTTTGTTTTTGTTTTGTAGATACTTATTGTATTTTTGTGAGTCTTAATATAGCAGAGGTTTCTTATGCTCAGACAAGCTTTGGTACAATAAAAGAGTACAACAAGCATCATAAACCTTAATACCTATGTTTTACAATTCTAATCTTTCAACACCCAGAAACAAAGGAACTCCTAAACCACCAACTTAACAGTAGGCACTGACGAGTGGGAGTGCTCGATAAGGCTTTTAATTAAAAACGTTGTCCTCCCCCAAAGGACACCCTATAAAAATAACTTTCTTTGTTTGGGGCAAAGGAAAAAATAGATCTAAATGAAACCAATCAAATTTTTACTTTCGCTTTGCGTGGTATTGATGGTGGCAGCGGGTGCTTGGGGACAAGTGATTACTGGTGTAACCCCAGCTAATGCTCTTGCTAATCCATCAGGACCCCTGTGCGTGGGTGCAGCTATTACGCTGCCAACACCGACAGTGACAACAACGGGGACAACCTGTGATGCGGTAACTCTTCAGTTACGCTTGGTTGACCTGACTGGTACAACTGTCTACACAACTGTAGACGCTGGGACTGTTGGTACACCGTCTACCACTCCCCAAATTATTGTTCCTGCATCTGCTGCGGGGCTATCAAACGTTTTTTTACAGTACTTTACTGATGGTACTGGTACTAGTTGCGATTTTAGCCTTGCGAGTGCTGCTCCAGGTTTTGCTGTTGCGCCTAATCCTGTTCCGACAGGTGTAAGCCTTTCGCCTTCGAGTGTCTGTAGGACGCCTGCTTTCAGTAATACGGTGATTGCACCAGTGGGTACTTGCTCTACTGGAACTTTGAAAATCTATGGTAATAATACCACTGCGGGTGGTGGTCTTGCTACTTGGTCTGCCGATGCAGCTGGTCCAGTTGGAGACTATACCCTTTATTTGGGTTGTGATGCTGCTTGCGAAACTACTCCATCGAGTCGTGTACCTGTTGTGTTTAAGATTCTTGCTGCGCCAGCCATTGGTAACCCAGGTTCGGTACCTACTGCTGGCTGTATAGGTGTATTGCCAACTTTGACAGGCGCTACTTGTTCTACGGCGGGTTCTACTGCGGTGCTTGTTAATTCAAGCGGTGTAGAATTGACGGCGGCTGATTTCGGAACTGCAGGTGTGGTTCAGGTATGGACAGCGTGTAAAAACAACACCACAGGCTGTTTAACATGGCCGGCTAATATTTTACAACCTACTAATGGTGGTACATACGCGGTAGTGGCTACTCCAACGCTTACTTTGGGAACTATTTATACTACTTCCCCTGCAAGTGCTCCAGGTACTCCAGGTACAACTGCTACGATTTGTGCTAATAACCTTACAGGTTCTACTTTGTTGAATTTCGGAGGTACATGTTCTATTGGAAACCTTACAGTATGGGATGCTGCCACCGGCGGTTCAACTGTAGGTAATCCATCAGCGGCTCCTGCTACGTCTAGAGATTATTGGGTATCGTGTGTTCAGGGTGCTTGCGAGGGTCCACGCACTAAAATGTCTTATGTAGTATCACCTACACCAGTAGCTACGGCTACGGCTACGCCGTTGCCTGCGTTGTGCGTGGGTATTCCATATTCTATCACAGCGGCTACTTATATTACATGTTCGGTTGGTACGCCAAAAGTAGAAGGTCAGGATGTGTACAGCAGCCTACCTGCTGCAGTTGGTCCTTATTCTTTGAACTTTGCTTGTGTTACAGCTGATGGTTGCGTTTCGGCGTCGCTTTCACGTTCGGGCACAGTTAATGCTCAACCTGCAGCGCCTACGAGCGGTACTTTGAATGTATCAGGCAACGTTTGTCAGAATTCTACATTGAGTCTTTCGATTAAATCACAC
>JALQYJ010000117.1 GCA_023254175.1 Runella sp.
AAAGCACATCATCATTGCAACGGGTGCAAGAGCAAGACAATTGCCAAACGTGCCACTTGATGGCGAAAAAGTAATTGAATACCGCAAAGCCATGAGCCTCGAAAAGCAACCAGCTTCGATGTTGGTGATGGGTTCGGGTGCCATCGGTGTTGAGTTTGCGTATGTATATGCAAGCATGGGTACGAAAGTGACCATCGTAGAATTTATGCCAAACATCGTTCCTGTAGAGGACGAAGAAATCTCGAAAGAGTTGGCAAAACAATACAAAAAACTTGGCGTTGAAATCTATACCAACTCAAGCGTTGAAAAAGTAGATACCAGCGGCGCAGGTTGCGTTTCGACTGTAAAAACTCCTTCAGGCGAAATCCAAATTGAAACCGACGTGGTACTTTCTGCGGCGGGTGTAGTCGCCAATATTGAAAACATCGGTTTGGAAGAAACGGGTATTAAGTTAGAGCGCGGTAAAATCGTTACGGACGATTATTACCAAACCAACGTTCCTGGCTACTACGCCATTGGAGATGTCACCAAAGGCCAAGCTTTGGCGCACGTTGCTTCAGCCGAAGGCATTATTTGTGTAGAAAAAATTGCTGGAGAGCATCCGCATCCACTCAACTACAACAACATTCCTGGCTGTACGTATTGCTCACCCGAAATCGCCTCGGTAGGTTATACCGAAAAAGCGGCGAAAGAAGCAGGTTACGAAATCAAAGTAGGTAAGTTTCCTTTCTCAGCCTCGGGTAAAGCAAAAGCCGCAGGCGCTCCCGAAGGATTTGTGAAAGTAATTTTCGATGCAAAATACGGTGAATGGCTTGGCGCGCACATGATTGGAACCAACGTAACAGAAATGATTGCCGAAGTGGTAGTAGCTCGTAACCTCGAAACAACTGGTCACGAAATCGTTAAATCGGTTCACCCTCACCCAACCATGTCTGAAGCCATCATGGAAGCAGCTGCCGCAGCTTACGGCGAAGTGATTCACTTGTAAGATAGACATAACTGGTAGAACCTAACTACCTTTGAAAAAAGCCCTTAGCTCGTTTGGTTAAGGGCTTTTTTCGTTCTTATTTTGCAATAATTAAGCCACTCATCCGTTTTGGATTGCGAATTAACACCGCAATCACCACCTTCGCGTCAAATCTCACATAGCCATGACTCGTCTCTTATCCTACTTCATTGTATTCGCTATAAGTGCATTCTTTTTTGCCTGCTCTACCGAAAATGAAAAAAAGCCCGTTACGGAAGACCCCGTTTATACCTTGGTTTTCATGGATAAAACCCAAAGCGTAAACGTCAACAAAGCCTTTGTTGCACAAAAATATCAGCAGATTTTGACCGATTTAGTCCAACAAAACATCCACCAAAAGGGCGATAAACTAGAAGTATATTTTATCCATGAAAACACCCAAAAAGCCCGAGCGTTGTCGCTCACTTGTCGCACAGAGGTGGATGATGTTAGCCACATGAACGCTACTGACCGTGAAGCGGCTGAAACCACTGCCGACCTTGGCATTCAGCGGGAGCGCATGATTTTCTTGAGGCAATTGTTGGCAAAACTTAATGTGCAGAATGTAGGAGCATCGCAGCGCCAAACCGACATTTGGGCGAGTTTGCCCGTTATTACCAAAGCGGCTGAAACGGGCGCTGAGGTACGGGTATATTACCTAAGTGACATGATTGAAAGCATGAAAGGCACCAATCGCCGCGATTTCCACTCCAACCCTCCCAAGGACAATGAACAAGCGAATGAATGGGCTAAGGCCGACGCTAAACAAATGCAGCAGTATGCTTTGAGTGCATCTTCTATCAAAATTGCGTTACCGTTTGAACCCACAAGCAGCACCAAAGAAAACAACCCTACGGTGACGCAGTATTGGGCAACCTTCCTTCAAGAGTTAGGAGCAGGTTCAGTTGAGGAATTGTAGTGATTAGCCAAAGAGCTTGTGCGATTCCCACAACAACACAAGCAGTAATGCAAAAATGACCAGCATGTACTCAAATTTGAGGTACGAGAAAACCACTATGCGCGTTACAATCCAGACAATGGCAGAAACATGGAGAAAAAGGGTAGAATTTGGGTGTAAATGTTGAAATCGAAGAACTACGCCGTTCAAACAAAGACAGATACACGTTGTGTTGAGGTGTATGGAAAAAATCCCTGGAATGTAAATCAAATAAATCAAGAACGCATAGAAAGAAGTAATTCCATATCAATGGCACTACTGCAAAATAAAAAAGCACCTAATCTGTACGTTCTCCAATTCGGTTAAAAAATACACTTCCCGAAAGCGGTTAGACTTTCGGGAAGTTGAAAGTACTAATTAAAAATATCAGTAATACCGCCACCTGCATTTTTCTGTTCAGAAGTGAGCTTATAATTGGGGTTTGAAATCCGATTAGGGTCACTTACTTCAAACTCGCCTCCTTTGATTTGGTTGGCGAAAGTCTCCAAGCGAGCGTAAGCGCGTTCATCGTTTGGATTAAAGTCTCTTACAATGCTGTCCAAATCGCGAATATTTGCTTGGGTGCTGGCAATATCGCTAGCAATTTGTCCCGAAATCACTTCCAATGCGTAGTCCAACTGCCAATCTTGGCCTTGACCCAGCACCTTGCGGGCACGAGTGGTAGCGTTGTTGGCCGCAGCCATCGCACGAGACTCTGTTTTGAGCAAGTTAATACTCGTAGCAAAGTCTTTCAATTTTTCGTCAAACGCGTGGCCGTAGCCTACCAATTTACGATCAAGTTTAGCAAATACATTGGCACGAGAACCAAACGTATCCACCAATCGCTTGTACGTTTCTGCTTCCGAAACTGCGCGATTCCCGTCACCGATGGCCGCATTAAGTTTGCCCTCAAGTTCTACAAAATCATCGGTTTCGCGGGCGTTGTCGCCCCCTTTTTCTACCATTTTATCCAATTTTACCTTCAATGCTTTGGCTTCTTCTTGGCAATACACTACTTTTTGACCCGCGTCTTTGGCTAGTTTCTCGGCTTTCACCGCCTCTTGCTTCATTTGAATCTTACAGGCGTTGATTTCGGCCTTTACTTTTTCAAATTGCTGACGCGAATCTTTCATTTTATCCAACTGGTCATCAAGCTCCGCAAAAGGGTCCACTTTAATCAAAAACTTGTGTAATCCGCGTACCAATCGACGGAATAGTTTAAAAATAAACGGTGCCAACATTACACTTAATACTACTGTACCAACAACTGCTAATGCTGCGATAGTCTTAGAAACCATTTCAACTATTATAGGTAGTACGAACATAAAAAAGCCGTACAAAATCCCCAGCATCAGAATAAGTCCGATAAACCAAGCAATGGACTTTTCTCCTTTTTTCCAGTTGGCCATGTTTTCTGGCAACACTTTTAATTTATTTTCTCCGCCCTCCAAATGTTTCAAGATGGGAAGGTCACTCAATTTTGTCAATGCTTGATTGTTGTCCATAAGAAAAAGAAATTTTGGTTATACCTTATCAAAAATAGGTTTATTTAGCCTGAAAATCACCTTTGTACGTATCATAAACCGTGGTATTAATCCAATACGCATCTCGGGTAAAATAAAACGTTTTGCGGTAAGGATTGCCGATTTCCTGAATGGCTTGCAACACCAACGAAATCCCCGCTAGACACGCATCGCGGTTATATACTTTTTTGGTGGCTTTATCGAGGTCACGTACCATCAACTCTTTCAGCTTTGCATCTTTGATGTTGTCGTACTTTCGAGTTTCAAACTCCGACCAACCGTCTGGCGTACGAAGCATATTGTAAAACTTCAACAAGTCGTCGTATTTAAACTCGATGATTTCGTCTTGTATCTTTTCGGGTACCAACCATGTAATAAACTGATACGAAACGCCACCCGTGGTATAAACGATGTTACGCATGGCCGAGCGAATCTCAGGGTTATCGTTGAGCGACGAACGAATCAGCGGTGCAATTGTATCTTCCACCATACTTTTCAAGTCTTGAAAGTAAGCTTCAAAGCCATTGGTACGTTTCAAGATACGTTCTGACAGGCGGCGTGCTCCGTACTCGATGTTGTACGATTTGAAGGTATAACGTTCACGACCATCAGCTCCAACGTATTTCTGCAAAATACCTCCTTTGGTATTTCCACCACCCACATCGACCAAAATTGCCGAATCGAAGTCTTCGCGGGCTAATCCTGCTCTTGCGCCGTAGGTCGCTTCCGCTTTGGCAGGCATATTAATGTTTACGCGCATACCGAGGTTTTTCTGGGCCAAGGCGTCTAAGTCACCAATGTTAGAAGCAATATTGACCCCCGAAGACGCATAAATGATAAAATCTTTGTTGGTCAATTTATACACCGACTTCACATCTTCTATCATTTCTTGTACAAAGGCAATCGCTTCCTGAATATCCGCGGGGCGAAGCTTCCCACCGTTGGTCTCCATGCCTTTTACCAGTCCTACTGTTTCTTGGCGGTCATAGACGAGTTTATAGCGAAGTTTGTTGTTTTGGAAATAAAAACCAACCACCGACAATTTCACTCCCTGTGAGCCAATGTCAAACCCACCGCGATAACCCGCATATTTGGGTGTTTGTGCTATTGTTTGTAAAGCTACCATGCAAAAAGCCAATAGCATGAGTAAGCTTTTATTTAAGTATATTTTCATATTTTAGAAAATTTAAACCCTAGATATCTACTTCAACATCTTCGTTGTTCTTCGATTTCTTTTTAGGTTTTGTTGGTTCTACCGACTCTTTTTTTGTTACCGATTTCTTGGTCGTTGTTTTTGTCTTTTTAGGTGCCGTAGTCGTCACTACCTTTTTTGTAGGTTCGGCAGCTTTTGCCACCGCAGGAGCCTCATCAACGGCTACGTCGCTTACGGTAGGTTGAGCTTTATCTTCTACTTTCGCGGGCTCTTTGCTATCCGAAGCAACTTTATCCGTCGAGACCGAAGTGCTTGCTCCATCTGATACCGCAATGGTATCAGTACTCGCCGTTGTTGTTGCTGTTTCTTCTTTTCCGTTTTCCAAAATATACCAAGCAGAGCCACCTAACACGCCTGCAACGACCAAAAAGATGAATACTTTAGAAAAAGTAGTGAGTTGAGACCAAAATCCGCGTTCTTGTTGAGATTCCATGATTGGTTAATGATTGTTAATTGTTTTAGATTTAGCAACTTGGCAGTTCGAGCATCCAACGAAGTACCGAAACTATTTTAACAGAATCAAGCAAGAGTAATACATCTCAAGCCTAATCTACTGTGAAACAATAACTTTACTCCAACTACTCAAACAATTTATTAATTTAACGGTTCAAATGTATAAGGTAGTTGTGTGCTATTTATAAGATTTTTATGAGTGGTTAAGGGGGTGTAAGAGGTGCCTTTTTTAAGTAAGATTGGTATAATTTTCAAATTTAAAAAATTCTGCAAACAATCTCGGCTACTTTACGGGCGTTAATCCATCATCATTGTTATTATTCTTACACAACAATTCTCTATAACAAACCATGAAAAAGACAATTTTGGCGTTTTTTGTTCTATCTGCTGCTTTACAAGCCAACGCTCAGTTTAATCGCAAACTGATTTTTGTTGGGGTACGCGGAGGAGCTAATTTCTCACAACTTCAAACCGAAGGACTGAGCATTAGCCGCCCAGGGGCATCTATTCAAGATTTTTTTAAAAATAACTCCGCCAATCGCACAGGATACGTAGTTGGAGCTTATGCCCGGATTGGTCGAAAATTATTTATTCAACCAGAAATTCTTTTA
Source organism: Runella sp. (assembly GCA_023254175.1). GTDB lineage: Bacteria > Bacteroidota > Bacteroidia > Cytophagales > Spirosomataceae > Runella. Next base: position 5,744 of record JALQYJ010000117.1, read on the forward strand.
TCATCCAAAGGAGGGACGTTCGAAATTTTTAAGAGTGGAAGCGCATCTCCTGTCAATGTAGATGTGAAGTTTAGTCAAATTGATATTCCTGTGTTAGTAGGTTTCAAGGTAGGGCCTTTACGTTTTAATGCAGGCCCAATGGCTTCGCTTAATGTTGCTCAGGGAAGTCAACTAAGCGACGCTCTTAAAGTGTACTCTACTCAGAATATCAATAAAACCATCGAGCAAGCGACGTTTGGCTACCAAGCAGGTATAGGATTGGACATTCGCTCGTTTAATATTGACTTACGATATGAGAGAGGCCTTTCTGATATATCTCAATTGAATTTACAAAACAACGCACAGTTCAACAGCAAAGTATCACTTTGGCAACTTACAGCAGGTTTTGCCCTTTTTTAAAAAAGAATTCGCCCTGCTGACTTATCGGCAGGGCGATATTTTATCAATTAACCCACTAAAAAAGTCCTTATTCTGATAGAATAGTTTTTCGTTTAAGCAGCCTGTTTCAATACTGGACACACCTCTCGAACTCGACGGCGTGATATTACAATTTCTCTTCCCCCTAGCATTCGCAAAGACCGATTATCTTCACAGTAAGCTTGCAAAAACGCCAAGTTGATAATCCACGATTTATGTACACGCAAAAACATAGCTTTGTCCAAAATATCTGTATAGCTCTTCAGTGTTTTAGACGCCAAGTAACGTTTACCGTCACTTGTATAAATATAGGCATAATTTCCTGAGCCCTCCATACACACCAACTGACTCAGAGGAATTACTATTTGACGCGTACCATTCGGAATAATAATGCTATTGTTTGAATGTAGTCCTGACGAGGTAGGAAAGCTAGTAAGTAGAGGGTGTGTATTCATGATAACGTCAGTTTTAGCATGTGAGAGATAGGAGCTTACCTTTTAATTTGACACAACAAACATACTACAAAAAAAGAGGGGAGTAAAACACATATAAATGTACAATAAATTATAAGTAACTGTAATTCAGTGTATTAGTGTGATGTGTGGTTTAAAAATCCCGTACTAACACTTGATAAAACACGTAGAAATACGTATATAAAAAAGCCCTACTTACATATCGTAAAAACAACCTAAATAAATAGTAAAAGTAAATTATTCTTTTGGCGCCAATGAATTTGAAAGTTTGACTTTATTAACTGCTTTCACAATCATAAAAATAACCCACATCGTAATTAAGAATTGAATCCCGACGTTGATAAAGCTACCATAGTGGATAGCCACAGTCATTTGAAAGACTTCTTGAATTTACACAATTCTATAACTTTGAAAGGAAGCATCAATCATTGTTGTATTTGATACCTCATCAAGTCTTCAATGAACGATTACCAATAACTAAAAATAGTACAAAAATAGACCGAATGTAGTACAGTTATACTTATTAGCTATTTTGTCCAACTGATGGGGTACACCATAAACATTACCCCTTCAAGATAGCGTTTTTTGAGCTTTTCTTTAGTGCGTTTTAGGCGCATTTTGACAGCGCTTTCAGTCAATCCAAACGTATCCGCGATATCCCTAATGCTAAAATTATCTTGATATTTCATGAGCAAAATGGTTCGCTCTTCGTGAGAAATTTCTTGCAAAGCCGCTCGAAAACGTTTAGCATCCATTTCAATTGACTCCAAGTCCTCGCCTTCTTCTACTACATCAATCGTTTCGGTCAATTCATCTTCAGCTATTTTATTTGCTAACCGCAATTGATCCATGCAATAGTTGTAGGTAATCGAAAACAACCATGTAGAGAATTTTGACAACTCCTTAAAAGTCCCAATCCTTACGATTAGTTTCAAGAAAATATCATGTGTAAAGTCTTCTGCTTTAGCTTTGTCTTTTACAAATGACAAACACTTTCTGTACACTTTATCAGAATATCGCTCATAAAGTGCTTCAAAAAAAGTGTTGTGCTGTGTGTCAACATACAAACGCACTAACTGTTCATCAGTATAGTGATTCATTCCAATTGAGTGTACGCTCATTAGGATGGTGGTATAGATTTATAGTAACACTAAAATTTGGAGTAAAGTAAAAAAGTCCCTAAAAATAGGTTAAACGCACTTAGAAAGTGCAATTATAGACAAAAATGGAGAAACAGGGGGATAGGTATTATTTTTGTGGATGGACTAGGAAGAAACTTCTGCGGAACTGCCAGATTTTAGGCGCGACCACGTCTTTAAGAAGCATTTATTAAATGATATTTTACTCCTGAGTTTTATAGCTTAACCTACCCTAAAAATCACAAAAATAAACGTTAATTTTATCTATTATGACTACAAAATAGACTAAATATGTTTGTTTACGAAGTAAAAATGCCCTCAAGGTAAAAGTCTTGAGGGCACACAGAAAATATCTCTTAGTATAAGGCTAAGCACCAATAGCGATATGCTTAAATGTATTGATTGTAAGACCTTTTTGAGTTTTATCAAGTAACTGTGCTATCGTTAGTGACCCGTCTTTGATAAACTCTTGGTTCAACAATGTGTTTTCTTTGTAGAACTTATTCAAGCGGCCCAATGCGATTTTCTCAAGCATGGCTTCTGCTTTACCTTCATTGCGAGCCAATTCTTTACCAATTTCGATTTCACGTTCAACCACTGAGGCATCTACATCATCTTTGTCAACAGCGATTGGTTTCATGGCAGCAATTTGCATAGCGATGTCACGACCTACTTCTGAAAGGTCTGTTCCTTCAGCTACGCCATTAAAGGCTACCAATACACCACGCTTATTGTTTGAGTGGATGTATGAGCTAATCACGTCAGCAGTTACGTTTTCGTAACCTACAACTTCAAGTTTCTCGCCTATTTTACCAATTAATTCAGTGATAAGTTCTTGCAATGTTTGACCATCTGCTTGAGGAGTTGCCAATAAAGCCTCTTTGGTTGCGGCGTCAGTAGCAACTGCTTGGCTCATGATATTCATTGCCAAATTTTGGAAACTTTCTACTTTTGAGACAGGTTCAGTTTCGCAAGCCAACGCAACGATTTTGCCGTTTTTGCCATCTGGGCTTACATGTACTAATACTAAACCTTCTGATACAACGTTGTCAGCGCGTTTTGCTGCTACTTTTTGACCTTGTTTACGAAGGATGTCAACCGCTTGCTCAAAATCACCATTTGCTTCGGTAAGAGCTTTTTTGCAATCCATCATACCTGCGCCTGTCATTTGGCGGAGCTTGTTTACATCTGCTGCGGTAATTGCCATTTTTATAAAAGTTAATTTTAGTAATTTAATAATAAAAAGTTACTGATTTCTAATAAAATAAGTAACTGGGTAAAGCTACACAATCGGTTTTGTATTTATCCACCCTCTTACTTTATGAAATCGTTAAACGGAATAGCCCATAGCCTATGAGCAGCTACGGGCTATCCGACCGCCGCCGAAGCGGTGGTGTATATAGTTGAGTTCTTAGTCTTCGTCAGTTGCCTCAACAGCAGCTGGTGCATCTGAGCCAGTGTCTTCCGAACGCTTTGCATCTTCTTCCTCAGCCATACGTGCATCGTCACGCTCTTGTTTACGCTCTATAAGGCCTTCCTCAATAGCCTTACCAATAGCAAGCGTAACCAATGAGATTGATTTGTAGGCATCATCGTTAGCAGGAATTACGAAATCTACTTCATTAGGGTTTGAGTTTGTATCGCACATCGCGATTACAGGAATCCCCAAACGCTTTGCTTCAGCTACAGCAATGTGCTCACGCTTCACATCTACTACAAACAATGCTGCTGGCAAGCGTGTCAAATCTGCTACACCGCCCAACAAACGCTCCAACTTATCTTTCTCACGGCCTTTAATAAGGCGCTCACGCTTTGCAATATTGCTCGCAGTAGCTTCGTCACCCAACATTTTCTCCAAGCTCTGCATTTTTTTCAATGACTTACGAATGGTAGCAAAGTTGGTCAGCATACCACCTAACCAACGCTCGGTTACGAATGGCATTTTCAAACGACGTGCTTCTTCCGACACGATTTCTTGAGCTTGCTTCTTAGTAGCTACGAACATCACTTTACGGCCCGAACGAACTACGCCTTTCACGTATTGGCAAGCCTCGTCAAGTGATGCGATTGTTTTATTAAGGTCAATGATATGGATACCATTTTTCTCCATAAAGATATATGGAGCCATGCGTGGATCCCACTTACGTGTCAAGTGACCAAAGTGTACACCTGCATCTAACAGGTCTTTGTACTCTAATTGTGCCATTTTATTAGCTAAATGTAAATGTTATTAAAAAATTTTAGATACGCAGCACCACGCAACGGACACCATAAGCGTGGTCTGGACAAGCACCTCTCTCCCATTAGGGGAGGAAAGTAAATATTAACGTTTCGAGAATTGGAAACGACGACGAGCTTTTGCGCGGCCGTATTTCTTACGCTCAACCATGCGGGCGTCACGTGTCAAGAATCCTTCTTTCTTGAGAGCTGGGCGAAAATCAGAGTTGATTTCGCACAATGCACGTGCTATCGCCATGCGAGTAGCTTCTGCTTGTCCACGAACACCACCACCGCGAACGTTCACTTTAATATCATAACTCGAAGCTACATTAACCGTAGTCAAAGGCTGCTTCAAAATGATTTGGAGCGTTTCGATTGGGAAGTACTCAGCAAACTCACGGCCATTCACCTTGATATTGCCTTCTCCGGCTGACACGTAAACGCGAGCCACGGATGTTTTTCTTCTACCTACTGTGTTAGTAACTTCCATGATTAAAATTTAATTTCTTTCGGTTGTTGAGCGGCATGTGGGTGCTCTGCACCTGCATACACGTGCAAATTAGTGTAAATGCTACGACCAAGACGGTTTTTTGGTAGCATCCCTTTCACCGCCATTTCAATGACTTTGTGTGGTTGCTTGGCCAATACTTCACGTGGAGTAGCAAAACGCTGACCACCTGGGTGACCTGTGTGGCGAACGTACTCTTTGTCGGTCATTTTCTTGCCAGTCAAACGCACCTTATCTGCATTGATGACAATTACATTGTCTCCACAATCTACGTGAGGAGTGAAATACGGCTTATGCTTACCGCGCAAAATTTTGGCAATTTGGCTAGCCAAACGACCCAAAACTTCACCCTTAGCATCTACTACTATCCATTCTTTTTGTACGGTAGCAGCGTTAGCCGAAACGGTTCTGTAACTGAGTGTATCCACTTTGTTAAGTGTTTTTCGTTGAAAATCAATTAATTAACTATATAAACGGGCATTATGAGGCAAAAATCGGACTGCAAATATAGTGGTTTGCTTTTTGAAACACAAAATGATTCAAAAAATTAAATTTTTACTGATTTATTCTTTATTCTTGCAGGCGCAGATGGGCGCACTATTCCTAAAATAATGAGAACTGTAACGCTTCCATTCTGTTGGTAGTTTCTGTTTTTTTAATCTTTATAACATTCGTATTTCAAACCTTCGTCATTCTACATCCATATGCCTCAATTCGATTTTTTAGTGATAGGTTCGGGAATTGCGGGTCTCAGCTACGCCGCCAAACTCGCTCGGCATTTCGACGCTCGCAAAGAAGCAGTCTCTATCGCGGTTATCACCAAAGTACAAGCCGACGAAACCAATACCAAATACGCTCAGGGAGGGATTGCGGCGGTGTGGTCGGAAGAAGACTCTTTTGAAAAACACATCGACGATACGATGGTCGCTGGTGGGGGCATCAGCAAACGAAATATCGTAGAAATTGTCGTCAAAGAAGCTCCCGAACGCATTATGGAGCTGATTTCATACGGTACTCGCTTCGACAAAGAAGCCGATGGTGATTATGATTTAGCCAAAGAAGGAGGGCATTCTGACCACCGAATCTTACACTTCAAAGATGCAACGGGGTCCGAAATCGAACGCGCATTGCTTGATGAGGTGAAACGACATTCTTCTATTCAGATTTTTACGCATTACTTCGCCGTCGATTTGATTACCCAACACCATTTGGGCGAAACAGTTTATCGTCACCGCGATGATATCAAATGTTTTGGTGCGTATGTTCTTGACACCAAAACTGGCAAGGTTGAAAAATTTTTAGCAAAAACTACCATGCTAGCCACGGGAGGTATTGGCAATATTTACCAAAATACCACTAACCCTCGCATTGCAACAGGCGATGGCATTGCGATGGCCTACCGCGCCAAGGGTGTTTGCGATAATATGGAGTTTATTCAGTTTCACCCAACCGCGCTTTATCAGCCAGGCAAAAAACCTAACTTTCTGATTTCGGAAGCTGTTCGGGGTTTTGGAGGAATACTTCGCAACAAAAAAGGCGAAACCTTTATGGAGCATTACGATTCACGTTTGTCGCTTGCTCCTCGTGACATTGTAGCGCGTTCGATTGACTCCGAAATGAAGAAATATGGGGACGAACATGTTTACATCGACGTGACGCATTGCGATTACGAAAAGTTTATTGAACACTTCCCCAACATCACGGCTTATTGTAAAGAACAACTAGGTATCGACGTCCGTAAAGATTACATTCCTGTAGTTCCAGCACAACACTACATGTGCGGCGGAATTAAAGTAAATGAATGGGGACAAACCAATATTTTCTTTTTGTATGCAACTGGAGAGTGTGCTTGTACGGGTTTACACGGAGCCAATCGCCTAGCGTCTAATTCGCTCTTAGAAGCAGTAGTTTTTGCACACCGAGCATTTATCAAAACTATTGAAAACTTGGATAAAGCGCGCATCCCTGACAATATACCTGAGTGGAACGATGAAGGTACCACACATCCTGAAGAAGCTATTTTGGTGACTGAAATGACCAAAGAGCTGGAAGCTATTATGTCGAACTACGTCGGAATTGTACGCACCAACCGCCGTTTGAAACGTGCCCATGATCGTGTAGAACTCATTTACCAAGAACACGAAGAACTCTATTGGCAATCAAAGGTTTCGGTGCCGATTATGGAGCTTCGCAACATGATTAACGTGTCGTATTTGGTCTTAAAAATGGCCATGGCAAGACGGGAGAATGTGGGGCTGCATTTTAATCAAGACCATGTGAAGAAATAGTTTTCAGTCTTGGGTTAATGGTTTCCCGTTGGCTAATCAGCTATAAAACTAGTTTAGAAGAATAACATTGCCACAACACAGATTTTACTATTTTTGGGTGTTTATCAACAAGCACCCATTTTTTTACTATTTCTAAACCCTTTTTATGAAACGACCTTCAGAATCCCGCCTCATGCTTTGGGGGGCTACCGCTGCTTTTTGTGCTTATGCCTGCATGTATGCTTTCCGACGAGGAATCACCGCCGCTACTTTTGATGGGATGGTTTTCTGGGGAATTAACTACAAAATTTGGCTGATTACTTTACAGGTTTTTGGCTACGCACTTTCTAAACTCATTGGTATTAAGGTAGTTTCGGAAATGAAGCCTGCCCAACGCGCCATTTATTTGTTATCGTTTGTAGGATTTGCCGAACTTGCCTTGTTGGGTTTTGCCCTTGTCCCAGCACCTTACAATATTCCTTTTTTGTTTCTGAACGGTCTTCCGCTTGGGATGGTCTATGGCACCGTTTTAGGTTTTTTGGAAGGACGCCGCCAAACTGACGCGCTTGTGGCGGGGCTTACGGCTTCGTTTATTTTTGCGTCGGGATTTGTAAAAACGGTAGGAAAAACCTTGCTCAACAACGGCATTTCGGAGTTTTGGATGCCTTTTCTGACGGGGTTGATGTTTGCCGTCCCGCTGGTGTTGGCCGTTTGGGCATTGGCGAAGCTACCCGCCCCTTCGGACGAAGACCGCGCTGAACGCACCGAACGCGCGCCGATGAATGCCGCTGACCGTAAGCGTTTCATCAGCACTTTTTCGGTGGGGTTGATTACCCTGATTGTATCGTACGTTTTCTTGACGGCTTTTCGTGATTTTCGCGATAATTTTGCCCCCGAAATCCTCAAAACCGCAGGCGTGGATGACCCGCTCATTTTTACCCAAACTGAAACCTTTGTGTCAGTTTTTATCCTGATTTTGATGGGGACATTGCGCTGGGTGAAAGACAACTGGAAAGCGTTTATGCTTATCAATGTACTTTTGGTAGCGGGAGGGCTTACCGTGGGCATTAGTACGTGGATGTATCAACAAGGAATGCTTTCAGCGGGTGTATGGTTTACACTGACGGGCGTGGGGTTATATTTGGCCTACGTACCTTGTAATGGCCTTTATTTTGAGCGTTTTGTGGCTTCGTTTAAGTACGTCAGTACGGTGAGTTTTGTGGTGACGCTCGCCGATTGGTGGGGGTATTTGGGAACGGTATTGGTGCTACTTTACAAAAACTTCGGCCAACCCAATATTAGTTTTCTGGATTTCTTTATTTACGGGGGGTATATTTTGGCGGTGGTATATGTGGTGTTGGTGTTGGTGTCGTTTGGATTTTTTAAGCGTAAGTATATAAGTTTACAGTAAGACTACCTAATGTTAGCGGCATACAAATAGTAGAACACAAATTGACTAGATAACTTATACTATCGAGTTCTATAAATTTCTACTTTGAGCCAATAATTTAAATTAATTATTGGCTCAAAGTACATCAGCTTTCTCTACTCTTTCGACAAAAACTTCTCAATCTGCTCGCTCGTCAAATACACTTTTCCTGAACGTGTTTTGACGTGCTCGCGGAAGGCGTTTTTGATGGCATCGCTCCATTTCATGTCTATTTCGCCTGGGGTGAATTTATTCTCACGGAGCATTTTGTGCCCAAACTCATCTTGTAATGCAATAAATTCGGACTGATTTACGACTTTTTCGGCTAAATGCGCGGGGATAAAAATCACGCCTTCGGGTTTGCCCAACACCAAGTCACCTGGCAATACCGACGCCCGACCAATCCGGATGGGGCAGTTGATGCAAGTCATCGTCATGTCTTTGATGGCCGAGGGATCATAGCCGCGCGTAAAGCCCACAAAGCCATCAATGGCGGTCAGTCCTTCGAGGTCACGCACGCCTGCGTCGAACACCACGCCCGTTTTGGATTTGGCATAAATCGAGTTGCCAAGGTTATCGCCAATGAGTGTGCCGTCAATAATTTTGCCATAGCCATCGGCTACATAAACGTCGTTAATCTGAAGGGCGTCAATAGGCCATGAGTTGGTGTTTCCTTTGCGGCCTTCTGCTTTGCCTTTTTCCTTGATGGGTTTTTCCATGTCGGGACGTGCAGGCATGTATTGCGCCGTTAAGACACGGCCTACCAATGGCTTTTCGGAGTGAATGATTTGAAAATTTCCTTCAAACTGATTGTTGTAACCATCTCCCCGCATGATACCCCAAGCTTCTTCGATAGATACGTTGGCCAAACGTTTTACAATTTCGTCGGGTACTTTCGGGCGTCCATCGGGGAAACGTTCGCCTTTCCACTCTTGGGTATAAAACTGAATAAGTTCTTTGGGTGCTTGAATTTGAGCAAAGGCAGGAGAAAGAAACAAGAAACAAAGGAAGAAGGAATAAAGGGATAGCGTTTTCATAAGTAACAGACCCCCACCCCCAACGGGGGAGTTTGTTTAGATGTAGTAATTCCCCCATTGGGGGTTAGGGGGCTGACAAAATTCATACAATTCTCCCGCCTACACTTCTATCTTTTTCCATCGGTGATTTTTGAAATATTTTCAGAAAAAATTGACCTAATCTTGTATCGTTAATACAACTCTTAACCGTGCGTACGCACCTAATTGACAAACCCCAATGAAAAAAATTACACAACGTTTTAAGTTGCCCGATTCCCACACCGCTTCCGAAAATAATCGCCGCGACTTTCTACGGAAAGGCTTACTTGGCGGATTATCCATGGGCTTGATGTTTGACGGAAAGCCTGAAAAAGAGATGGAGTTTATTACGCAAAAAGTAAAACGAGACTCTAAACCTTCGGAGCTTAAAATCACCGATATGCGCATTGCCCATTTGCAGGGAGTGCCGTTTAAAAGTCCCATCATTCGCATAGAAACCAATCAAGGCTTAGTGGGCTGGGGCGAAGTGCGCGACGGCGCCAGTCCTAACTATGCACTGATGCTCAAGAGTCGTTTGTTGGGCCAAAACCCATGTAACGTCGAGAAAATCTTCAAGGAAATTAAACAATTTGGCGGACACGGACGTGCTGCGGGTGGTGTATGCGGGGTAGAAATGGCCCTGTGGGATTTGGCAGGGAAAGCCTACAATGTACCTGTTTATCAGATGCTTGGCGGAAAATACCGCGATGAAGTTCGCCTTTATGCCGATACTCCAGAAATCAGCGACCCTTCTACCTTTGCCAAAAAACTGAAAGAAACCCGTCTTGACAAAGGCTACACTTTTTTGAAGATGGACTTTGGGATTGGACTGTTGGCAGGGAAGCCTGGTATGCTCATTGGGGACAATGTGTGGAAACTTTCGCAACGTGACAATAAAACCAAAACCGTAGGAAACTACAGCATGACCAAGCACCCTTTTACTCGGATTCAGATTACGGACAAGGGCTTGGAGTACATTGCCGAATACGTCAGTAAAATTCGGGAAGGTGTAGGCTACAATATTCCTGTATCAGCCGATCACTTTGGGCATTTTGACGTAAACACGGCGATTCGCTTAGGAAAAGCGGTTGAAAAATACCAATTGGCGTGGCTCGAAGACTTGGTGCCTTGGTTTTACACCGACCAATGGAAACAAATTTCGGACGCCATCGAAACGCCTACCCTCACGGGCGAAGATATTTTCTTGAAAGAAGAGTTTATCAAACTCATTAATGCCAAAGCGGTGGACATGATTCACCCCGATTTGGCCTCGTCGGGTGGAATTTTGGAAACCAAAAAAATTGGAGACTACGCCGAAGAACACGGTATCCCAATGGCAATGCACTTTGCAGGTAGCCCGATTTCATTTATGGCCAACGTACACTGTGCCGCCGCTACCGAAAACTTCGTGGCATTGGAACACCACGGCGTGGACGTGGAAGGATGGGAAGATATCGTAACGGGCAATAAACCTTTGGTAGTCAATGGCTTTGCGCCTGTTCCTAACAAGCCAGGTTTGGGCGTAGAACTCAA
>JALQYJ010000140.1 GCA_023254175.1 Runella sp.
ATCCAAAGCCCCTTAGTTGCGGCATTACTCATCATCGAAGGGTACAAAATCGCCAAAAAACTCAATCCATACAACGCAAAGGGAGCGGTAAGCTTCCAGGTTGTTCCTGTTAACTCCTGCTTTCTTTTGGCCATTTTTTGCTTTGTAAATGCCGTTATGTAAAACAGTTGCATCACCAAAAATGACCCTAGCCCAGCCATAAACATGTGATTGCCGCTAAACATCAAACACACATCGCCACCAAGCCCAAACCACATACCTATCCACAACCAACGATGCGTTTTGAGGTAGTCAAGGTTCCAGTAAATAAGCGATAGCATGATAAGTGGTTTCAACACATACACGCCTTCGCGAAAACCTACATAACCGCAAATAATTTCTGCCACTACGATGGCCATATAGATAAATAGCTTTGTGTTCATGTTCAAAAAATTAAGGTTTAGGATAGGGTAAATTTCATCAATAAAAGCAACTAGGCTTTCTTCTCTTGGCAGAGTTCAATCAGAACACCATTGGTTCCCTTGGGGTGAAGAAAACACACTAACTTGTTGTCAGCACCGTTTTTAGGTGTTTCGTTTAACAACACAAACCCTTCATTTTTAAGTCTTTCCATTTCTGAATAGATGTCATTTACTTCAAAAGCAATGTGGTGAATTCCCTCTCCTTTTTTCTCAATGAACTTAGCAATGGGGCTTTCGGGGTTAGTAGCTTCCAGCAATTCGATTTTGGTTTGATTGATTTTAAAAAAAGAAGTGGTTACTCCTTCCGAAGCCACTTCTTCGTGTTTGTAAGGAGCAACATTAAATAATTTGGTAAACAATTCATCCGACGAAGCTAGGCTTTTTACGGCAATTCCGAGGTGTTCTACGTTCGTTAGCATATTGAGTTGATGATGATTATTATTTCAAAAAACAGTCTTAAATTCATTTACAAAAGTACATTTCTTCCCGGCATACCCTTTACTTTCAAGCAGATTCTGTACTTTCGAGCTAATAAATTAATCCCAGCTCGCATGGCTACCGACCGCCCCGTTACCATCAAAGACATCGCCCGAAAATTCAAGTGCTCCCCTTCTACCGTTTCGAGAGCCTTGAATAATCACCCGTTAATCAATGAAGATACCCGCCGAAACTTACAAGAGTATGCCCAAAAGGTAGGTTATCAGCGCAACTCAGTCTCATTGAGTTTGCTCAACAAACGGACAGGGACGCTGGGAGTCATTGTACCTTCGCTCAATCACCAACACGAAACAACCATTATAGAGGGCCTGCAAAGTGTACTTCAGCCTCAAGGCTATTTGATGAATATCTGTGTGACCAATGAAAGTTATGCACTTGAAAAGGAGTATGTCGAAAAATTACTGGCCAACCGTGTAGAGGGTATTTTCTTATCAATTTCGCAGGAAACCTACGATTCGGGGCACTACGAACACCTCGAAAGCATCATTCAGCGTAAAGTACCCTTAATTTTTATTGATCGCGAATACGAAGGTTTTGAAGCGGGCCGCGTTACCATCGACGATTATTTAGGTGCATTTGCTGCCACCGAACACCTCATCAAAATGGGCTGTAAGCGCATTGCCCATTTAAAAGGCCCGCAAGGGTTGGCCATTACCGAGCAGCGATTTTTAGGTTACACCGAATGCTTAAAAAAGTACAATCTCCCTGTTTTGGAAGAACTGATTGTGAGTACTAATTTTCAAATCGAAAGCGCCATTATTCCCACCCAACGCTTGCTCGATTTACCCCAACCTCCCGATGGTATTTTTGGGGTCAATGACCAAGTAGCCATTGGCGCCATGCACGTTGTGAAAGAGCGGGGGTTGCATATCCCGAATGAAATGGCTGTGGTAGGTTTCGACGATTCGCCCATCTCTGCCTATATCTTCCCTTCGCTCACCACGGTTCGTCGGCCTGGCAAACAAATTGGGGCCGAAGCAGCTCGTATTTTTTTGAACGAAGCCATACAAAAAAGTTCGGCAGAAAGCTTAATGCTTCCTGCGGCCTTGGTAATTCGAGAATCGTCGCTAAAAAGCTAGCGTTGTCGTTTTTTCTCCATTTCCCTCAATTGATTGCTCGTCAGCGTGCGACCATCGTGCGACCAGCCAGGGGGATTGAAAAGGTATTTTAATTTTGTTCCAATCCCTACGTTTTTACCAAAATCTCGCGCAATGGCTTTCCATTCATGAAAAATAGTATTTCCTAAGCTTGTATCTTCCAACGATTTCGTGAGTCCATAACGGACAGGTTCTTCCTCCAATTCTTCTTGGTACGTCCCAAACAATCTATCCCAAATAATAAGGCACATTCCCATGTTTTTATCCAAATAGGCCACATTAGAGGCATGGTGAACTCGGTGATGCGAAGGCGTCACAAACACATAGCCCAGCCAGCCCAATTTGCCGACGTAATTGGTATGAACCACAATCCCGTATGTCTGCGTGATTGAGTACATCAAAACAATATCGGCTGGTTTAAAGCCCACTAAAACTAAAGGCAAAAAGTACACAAAACGGTACAAAGGCTGGAAAACCGAAGAACGAAACCCTGTGGTGAGGTTGAAATGCTCCGACGAATGATGCGTAACATGTACCGCCCAAAACAAACGGCAGTAATGATCGACCACATGCAACACGTAAAACGCAAAATCTTCGGCCAAAAATAACAAAAACCAGTACAAATAAACGTTATCTATTTCGGTGACTCGGTATTGGTACATTTCTACCAAAATGACAACATATACCGCCCGAAAAGCGAGGTCTATGCCGCCATTGAGGAGCATCAATACAAAATTGGTGAGGGTATCGCGCCAGGTGTAATAATCTCGGTGCTGACGGTGACTCAATAGGGCTTCCAGCCCAATCAAAAGCGCGTACAAAGGCGTCGTGAGCTGAATAATGGTTTGTTCTAATTCGTTACTCATTAGAAAAATACTATTTTTGTGGTGCAAATTAAGCAAAATCACTTTAGAAATTATACGACATAGTTGACAAAACCATCAAAACCTCGTATAATAGCAACTAATACGCATAAACACATCATGGTAGGAATCATTATGGGAAGTCTTTCAGACCTTAGGGTCATGCAAGAGGCTGTTGATGTTTTAAAAGAATTTGGTATCGCTTACGAAGTAGACATTGTATCGGCCCACCGCACACCTGAAAAAATGGTTGATTATGGCAAAACCGCCCGCGAAAGAGGCTTAAAGGTCATTATTGCAGGGGCGGGCGGAGCAGCTCACTTGCCAGGAATGGTGGCTTCGCTCACAACTCTTCCCGTAATTGGGGTACCCGTCAAAAGCAGCAACTCCATCGACGGATGGGATTCTGTACTCTCGATTTTACAAATGCCAAGCGGCGTACCTGTCGCCACCGTTGCTCTTAATGGCTCTAAAAATGCTGGGCTTTTGGCCGTTCAAATTATAGGAACATTTAACGAATCGGTTGCCAATCAACTTACCGATTACAAAGAAGCATTAAAGCAAAAAGTGGCCGAAATGAGCCAAGAAGCCCAGAAAACTGTGGCATAATTATTGCCCACATTATTTTTTATTATACACATGTCTGAAAACGAAACTAGAAACCGCCGTCCTAACGAGGCTTCTAAACTACCCTACATTTCTTTAATGGTCCTAATAGCGATGATTGCTGGCTTGCTTTATGTAGGCTACGAGTACATTGCCGATGATGCCGCCGGCGTAGACCAGCTCCTTAACACGCCTGTTGACCCCAACGACCGTGAGCTTCAGCCTGTTCCTAAAACGACCGAAACGACCAGCACGCCAAGTAATGAAATCGCGGAAAACGTAGATGTGGCCGCAGATGACAAGACAACGGCAGGGTCTACTCCCAAAGACGAGGAAGAGGTAGCCACTCCTACCCCGCGTCCAGAGGAAGAAGGCGACCAAAAAACGGAAGAAAAACCTAAACCCGTGGCTGTCGACCCTGGTGGGATTGAAATTACGCACGTGGTTCAGGAAGGAGAGACATTTTATGGGATTGCGAACCGATACAACGTACGAATTACAACCCTCAAAGGTTTAAACCCGAGTATTCAGGACGAAAGCAAAGATATAAAATCGGGGGTGACAAAGATTAAAATTCGGGTTCAAGCCATTCATACGGTAGGCCCTGGAGATATTTTGCGCGTGGTAGCTGCAAAATATGGTATCCCCGTTGAACAACTTATGGCTGCTAACAAAAAAACACAAAACTTGGCGGAGCGCGGTGAAAAACTCATTATTCCGTTTCCCGAAAAGAAATAATTAACGCTCACACCACAACACTACAAGAGCCTTGAACGAGGAACTATTTTCCCCATTCAGGGCTTTTTACTTGATAGGTTTTGACGACCGCATCCAGAAATCATCTGATAATCATTTATGGAAAATCCTGTTCTTATTTTTGGGGCAAAAGGCTTAGGACTTGTTGCCTTAGATATTTTTCAACGAAATAGTGTTATTGTATATGGCTTACTCGATGACGATGCTGACTTGCACGGCACCGAAATTGGGCAGTATTCGGTACTAGGAAATACCGACGACGATGGGTTCTTAAAACTTATCGGTAAAAAGTGTGAGGCGTTTGTAGCTATCGAAGAGCGCGCCATTCGCCGCGACCTTGTCGAAATGCTCAACGAACGTCGCCACGTGATGCCTGTCAATGCTATTCATGACACGGCTGTGATTTCGACCTTGGCCGAAATTGGCCATGGAAACTTATTTGCGCCGCGAAGCGTCGTCAACGCCACCGCCAAAGTAGGAAACCATTGCATCCTCCAAACGGGTGCCATCGTAGAGCACGGCGCCAAAGTGGGCGACTTTGTGAACATTGGCGCAGGAAGCGTCGTAGGAAGCAACGTAACGATCGAAAACGACGCCTTCATTGGCTCTGGCGTGACAATTATCGCAGGCGTAACTGTCGGCCAAGGAGCAAGCGTAGGGGCAGGCTCAGTGGTAGTCGAAAGCGTCCCAGCAGGAGGGCGCGTCTTCGGAAATCCTGCAAAGAAAGTGTAAAATTATTTCTTGGAATATCCCTTACGTAATACCCCAAAAACAACGCCCACCGCGACCTCAAGGCCGACTATATCATTGCCAACCCACCCTCTTGAGTCAAGCCTTCGCGCTATCTGTACCACACGAATCAGCGTTGAAGGCTAAGGAGGATATCGCCTTTTTTCAGGCACTCAAAGCTAGATTGATGAAGTTTGAAGGAGAAGGAGGTGGCAAATCTAATGCGCAAATGGAGTCGGCTATCAAGCAAACCAACGTAGTAAGAAGTAGAGCATTACTAGAAATGCTCGAAGGTGCAATCAAAAAATACCAGAATAACTTACTAACAACGACTGAAATTATTCAGTTTTTAGTGGTCATTGTGAAGCGCACACTAACTAAGTATGGTTACCCTTCAGACCAACAAACTAAGGCCATTGAAACCGTTTTGAGACAGGCCGAACGCTCGGCTGATTATTGGACAGCTTAAGTAGCAAAGAGAAAACCCCATCAGTTGTTTACGTCATTGATGGGGTTTTCTTTTTTGTGCGCCCGAAAGGATTCGAATGGCAACGGCCAACCGCCCTATCGTTAGTACTAAAAACCAAAATTCTATAGTAGTGTGCGCCCGAAGGGATTCGAACCCCTATCGTTGGTACCGGAAACCAAAATTCTATCCATTGAACTACGGGCGCATTTTGAAAGAATCGGGTTGCAAATATACAGATTTGTGCTAAATTGCAAACACCATTCTGGCTTTAATCGTTGCTATTATTAGTTATCTTTTACCGTTAACCTAAGAACCTATGAAAAAATTACTACCCCCCATTGGAATTATTGCTGCGTGTGCAGGTAGTTTTTTGTTGGGAGCAGCCTATCGCCCCGCGGAAGCACCCATTACTTCCGAAATCGTCAATTACGCTTCCAAAGTCTTTGGTATTGAGTTCTCTGCGGCTGAACGTGACTCAATGCTCGACAACCTCAACGACCAACTCAAAGGTTTTGAGCGAGTTCGGAAAATACCCCTCACCAACGACGTTGCGCCTGCGTTACTTTTTGACCCTGTGCCTGTTGGTTTTGAATTTGAAAAAACAAAAAAAACATTCCAAGCCAGTGTTGTAGGCAAGGTGGCTTTACCTCAAAATCGCGACAGTTTGGCGTTTTATACCGTGGCCGAATTGGGTTCGTTAATTCGTAGCAAACAAATTACGTCGGTGGAGCTAACAACATTTTTTCTTGACCGCCTCAAAAAATACCGTCCTACCCTGTTCAATGTCATTACCCTCACCGAAGATTTAGCCCTCAAACAAGCGACCCAAGCCGATGCCGAAATCAAAGCAGGGAAGTACCGAGGCCCGCTGCACGGGATTCCGTACGGTGCTAAAGATTTATTAGCTAAGACGGGCTATCCTACCACGTGGGGTTCTAATATTTACAAAAACCAACAATTGCCCTACGACGCCACAGTGGTGCAGCGCCTCGAAAAAGAAGGCGCGGTTTTAGTGGCAAAGATGTCGGTCGGGGAGTTTGCCTGGGGCGACGTCTGGTTTGGAGGTATGACCCGCAACCCTTGGAATACCAAAACAGGAGCAAGTGGCTCTTCGGCAGGGTCAGGATCGGCGGTATCGGCAGGCTGTTTGCCATTTGCTATCGGGACAGAGACCTTAGGTTCTATCGTTTCGCCATCTACTGTCAACGGCGTCACGGGGCTACGCCCTACTTTTGGAAGAGTGAGCCGCCACGGCGCGATGGCTTTGAGCTGGAGCATGGACAAGATTGGCCCCATGACTCGCTCGGTCGAAGATTGTGCGTTGGTGTTCAACGCGATTTTGGGTCCCGACGGCAAAGATGCTACCGTTCGTGATTTACCGTTTAATTACGCCCCTCTCGCCACTCTGAAAGGAACGCGCATAGGTTATCTAAAAAAAGCATTTGAGTCGAATTACCCAGGCCGAGCCAACGACTCATTGACCCTTACCAAGCTTCGTCAACTGGGGGCAGAGCTAGTTCCGTTTGAGCTTCCTGCGTATCCCGTTGGTGACCTTACCATCACGATTGGCGTAGAAGGAGGTGCGGCATTTGACGAACTTACGTTGACCAATAAAGACGACCAAATGGTTCGCCAAGGCAAAAATGCGTGGCCTAATGAGTTTCGTTCGGCGCGATACATTCCCGCCATTGAGTACGTTCAAGCCCAACGCATTCGCACTAAAATGATTCAGGATTTGTACCAAGTTCTAAAACGAGAGAAAATCGACGTGTATATTACGCCTACTTATGCGGGTGGAAACCTAACGTACACCAACTTATCGGGACACCCGAGTATCTGTTTACCCAATGGTTTTAATCGCAACCAAATGCCAACTAGCATTACGTTCAGCGCCCAACTCTATGCCGAGGCCAAGCTGTTGGCAGTTGCTAAAGTATATCAAGATGCTACAAATTGGCACAAGCAACATCCTAAACTATAACTACCTCACTACTTCTAATAATGAAAGCTGCGTTTGTTTTTAGTCTATTTGTAGTTGCTGTTACTCTGTATTCATGCGCCCCCACTCAATCGGCCGCCAACGGGCAAGTGCGTGCCGTTTACAAAGACGACGACCGCGAGTTAAGTTCCAAACCCGAACCCACAGACAAAGCAGCATTTGAACAATGGTTGTATGAACACAATCAGCAGCTTCAAGCAGCAGCAGTGCTTAAAGGCGTAGAAAAGGTCACGTTGGTGCTTACCGTAGATGACCAAGGAAATCTTCTCAAACCCATGGTTTGGCGCGGGATTGGTGCGCCTTTCGATAATGAAGCCCAACGTTTGTTGAAAGAAATTCCATTGAAGTGGAAACCTGGTACTGTACGCGGCAAAGACGTCAACGTCGTGACATACTATACCATTTCGTTTTTGAAAAAAGGGGAGTAAGACACCACTCCCCTACTTTAAATACTTTACTTGCAACAAAGGCGAAATTGACATGTATTTTGTAGAATAATCAACATTTAGTATGCGCTATTCCCTCCTTCTTACATTCCTTTTATTTATTTCTTCGGGTCTGGTTTATGCTCAAACCTCCCCAACCTTTGACAACATTCCCCCGAAACAAGTCGCTAAGTTTAAAGCCGCAGGGGTGGTTAGTTACCGTGATTTTGGAGCCAAGGGTGATGGTATAACCGATGATGGTGACGCCATTGCTACCACTCATGCATTTGCCAACGCCAACAGACTTAAAGTCAAAGCCGAACCCAACGCGACTTACTACATTAGCGGTAAAGAGCGTACAGCACTCATTCAGACCGATACTGATTGGGGTACGGCAACTTTCATTATTGACGATACTGACGTCCAAAACCGCAATGCGTCGGTATTTACAGTAAGTTCCAACCTCCAGTCGTTTAAACTTTCAACCGTTTCTTCTCTCAAAAGAAACCAGAAAAAAATTGAGGTGGCGCTGCCAAGTGCTTGCCTCATCACGGTAACCAATTCAAACGTAAAGCAATACATTCGGTTTGGATTAAACCAAAACAACGGTTCTTCACAGACCGACATTTTTGTGGTTGACAAAAACGGGAATGTCGATATGAACGCACCCATTATCTGGGATTTTGAACAAATCACTGATATAACGGCATTGCCTATCGACGAAAAACCTTTAAAAATCACGGGTGGGCGCTTCACGACCATTGCCAACAAGGCCGAATCAAAATATACCTATTATAACCGAAACATTGCAGTCTGTCGGTCAAACGTTCTTATTGAGGGCCTCGAACACCGCATCACGGGCGAAGGCGAACACGGTGCTCCGTATGGGGGCTTTATCAACGTCGGCGATTGTGCCTACGTCACTGTCAAAAATACCCTGTTGACAGGTCACCGGACGTATAGCACCATTGGAGCGGCAGGAAAGCCCGTTTCTATGGGTACTTACGACCTCTCGGTCAATAGGGCCGTGAATGTGTCTTTTGTCAATTGTACCCAAACCAACAGCATCGATGACAATACGTATTGGGGCATTTTGGGGTCAAATTTTTGTAAAAATCTCCTGTACGACCGTTGTACCCTCTCACGTTTCGATGCCCATCAAGGAGTGGCCAACGCCACTATTCGTAACTCCACGCTAGGGCATATGGGCATCAATGCCATTGGAAGCGGCACATTTTTGATAGAAAACTCCACCATTCGTGGCCGAAGCATCGTCAACCTTCGCTCCGACTACGGTAGTACGTGGCAAGGGGAGCTTATCATTCGCAACTGTGTTTTTATACCCGCAGGTGGCAAGCCCATCAGTGCCGACCTCATCAACGGCTCTTATTCTGGCCAGCACTATTTTGGGTATACTTGCTATATGCCTGAGCGCATTACCATTGAAGACCTCCGTATCGACGATTCGCAGCACCCCGAAAATTACCAAGGCCCTGCTATTTTTGCGAATATTAATCCGCAACTGACCGACAACTCTTACCGAGAAAAATTTCCCTACGTCATCACCAAAGAGGTGGTCCTTCGCAACGTTACTACGACCAGTGGGAAGTCGATTCGAGTAAGCAATAACCCTTTTATGTTTAGGGAGGTGAAGGTTATGGTTGGCCAGTAGTACTCTTATTATCGGTACAACTTCGGCGGAAGTTAAAAGTACTAATCAAACTATGACCGAATATGTCCGCCTCCAATTGGCCGCCGATATGCTCCGAGACAAAGCAGGAACCGTCTCGGAGGTGGCATACAAGGTAAGGTTTGGGAGTTTACTGTATTTCTCTAAAGTATTTATCGAAAGATTCGGTATTTTACCAAGTGAATATACCTAATGCCCTCATGTACCCTCCTGCTATCTCTTTTATTATCAATGGCTCAAAAAAAGCCAGCCAACGTATTATACCTGACATTGAAAAAGTATTTGCGGCATATCCCACCACCATTTTCCTTACAAAAAGAGTTGGACATGCCACTGATTTGGCCAATGAAGCCGTCCAATCGGGAGCATTATTTGTGATCAGTGTGGGGGGCGATGGCACACTCAATGAAGTAGTCAATGGAATTATGGAGGGATGCACACAAATGAATATTGACTCTCGAAGCATCACGCTGGGGGTTTTATCGACGGGTTCGGGCAATGATTTTGTCAAAAGTTTAGCCAAAAAACATACTCTACAGTCGCTGTATGAAGCAATTCAACATTCCAACAAAACCGCAGTTGATGTAGGGAAAGCAGCGTTTTTAACGATAGATGGCCAAGCAGCTCATCGTTATTTTATCAACATTGCCGACATTGGTATCGGGGGTGTCATTGCCGAGAAATTGAGTCGATACCAGCGTTGGCTCGGGGCGAATTTTACCTACCAACGGGCTATTTTATCTACTTTTTTGAGTTACACACCTCAGAGACTTTCCGTTCGAACTTCTACTGAAGAAATCTCAACGCCCATGATGAGTTTAGTGGTGGCCAATGCCCGCTATTTTGGAAGTGGGTTGGGAATTGCCCCCAATGCCCTACTCAACGATGGCTTGTTGAACGTAATCATGCTCAAAAACATCACTGTTATCGACTATCTTCGACATCTACCAACTATTCGAAAGTGTCGTCCTATACAACACCCACAGGTAAGTTACTCCACTTCCGACTTCGTTGAAGTGAACACTCAAACACCCTTACCCATCGACATGGACGGAGAGTTTGTAGGTGTCACACCTGTTGTTTTCAAAGTGCTAAAAGAAGCCATTTCGGTGATTTAAAATTGGTCAGAGATTTCGCTTCATTACCTCTACACAGCGTACTAGTCTCTATAATTAAGGGCAGGTTTGCGGTCGCCGACTAAAGCTTTATAGGTAAAATCAGTACCGCGGCGTTTTTCAAATTCAGCTTTGGCTTCTGAGATAATCTTTTCGTTTTGGAACAAATCAATGGCCGTCGTTGCCAATGCCTTTGCTGCAATCATCATACCTTTACGGCCAATGCTCATTCCACCCGCGGCTACTGCTTGCCAACTGTGAGCAGGCGTCCCAGGTACCCACGTAGCTGTACGCAAACCAACTGTTGGCACTGCCCAGCTTACATCCCCCACATCCGTTGAGGCACTGCTTAGTCCCTCATTGGCTAGGGGTTCAATCGTTTCCACTGAGCTAAGTTCGCGAATCCCCATTCCTTGCGTTTTACTTAATTCTTCGGCATATTTCAATTCTTCGGGGGTATATTTCATTCCTCCAATGCCCTTCAAATTTTCATGCATGAGTTGCGATAATACATCGTTGGGCAAAATTTCGTGTACGCCCCCAATTATTTCTTCTTCTACCGTCGTACCCGTAGCCAATGCTGCCCCTTGTGCTGCCTTTTGTACTCGCTCCCAAATTGAAGCTACATATTGACGACTCGGATGACGGACGTAGTAATACACTTCTGCAAAATCTGGAACAACGTTGGGAGCTTTTCCTCCGTTGGTTATCACATAGTGAATTCGGGTAGCTGATGGAATGTGTTCGCGCATCATATTGACCGCATAATTCATCACCTCTACCCCATCCAAGGCCGAGCGACCGCGGTCTGGCGCAGCCGCAGCGTGCGAAGAAATACCCTTGAAACGAAATTTTGCTGATTTATTGGCCAACGATGACGATGAACTTGCGCTATTGCTATCACCTGGGTGCCAATGTAGAACCACGTCAACGTCTTTAAACAAACCATCACGTACCATATATACTTTCCCCGAACCGCCCTCTTCGGCTGGAGTACCGTAAAAACGAATCGTCCCCTTGTGCCCTGATTGCACCAACCAGTTTTTGATAGCAATCACCGACGCCAATGAACCT
This sequence comes from Runella sp., assembly GCA_023254175.1. Classification (GTDB taxonomy): domain Bacteria; phylum Bacteroidota; class Bacteroidia; order Cytophagales; family Spirosomataceae; genus Runella. The sequence continues at coordinate 11,783 of JALQYJ010000140.1, forward strand.
ACTCCAAACAGATGGTGCCCACAGGCATGACCAGCAATTCCACCAATGGCTTTTTTTACAGGAATTGAATCTTGTGATAAACCTGGAAGTGCGTCAAATTCACCTAAAATACCAATCACGGGTTTACCTTCCCCAAAACTAGCCACAAAAGCCGTAGGCATATCCGCCACGGCCGATTGTACCTTAAACCCTTCTTTGCGAAGTTGGTCTTGCAAAATGGCCGAGCTTTTTACTTCTTGGTACCCTACTTCAGCAAATGCCCAGATTTGCTTGGAGAGTACGCCATACTGTTTTTCTTTTTGGTTAATTTCTTTGATAACACTTTCGTGGGCTTTTTTGGGAACTTGGGCTAAAGCCGTGCTAATTCCCGCTAAAAACACCCATAGGTTTTTGGTTTTCATCGTTTGTTTAGGTTAAGAAGTGGACTACTAACTTTATTAAAAGTGGACACATATAGCATATAGCTATCGAGTAAAGATATACTTTTGTCAAAAAAAAATCAACCCATGCAGCCAACTCCCCGCACAACTCCAAGTCGTTTAGCCAAACGCGCACAGTACGACCAAGAAACGATTTATTCGATTTTAGACCAATCGATGTTTTGTACCATAAGTTTTACAATCGACGGTCAGCCTTTTGCCCTTCCTACGGCTTTTGCTCGCTACGAAGACCGTATCTACATTCATGGTTCGGTAGGAAGTCATTTTATTCGAGAACTAGAAAAAGGCGTTCCTGTTTGTATTTCGGTTATGCTAACTGATGCATTGGTAGTGGCCAAATCGGCCTTTCACCACTCGGTCAACTACCGTTCGGTTATCGTTTTTTCAAACGCTGAGAAGGTAGAAGACAACACCCTAAAATGGGATGCACTTCGTTGGGTAACGGAAAAAATTGTTCCAAACAGCTGGGAATATTTACGCCCAATGACTGAAAGCGAAGTTCGTAAAACAACCGTTTTAGCGTTCCCCATCGTAGAAGCCTCTGCAAAACTACGTACAGGGATGCCCAAAGACGATGAAGCAGATCAAGAACTACCGATTTGGTCAGGGCTGATTCCGTTACGTACCGTTCGCGAAACTCCCGTTGCCGACGATTTCAGTAAAAATATATCTTTACCCGACCATTTAATTCACCTACTTTCATGAAACGTTCTGGCATCCAACACATGCCTCAGTTTTTTGACCGCTACATCTTACTTATTGATGACATCGACATTATTGAATTGATAACAAACGCATTATATCATACCGAGCGATGCGTTTTGCCCGAAACGACAAAACGAGCCTTCCAAGATGAGTGGGCTTCCCGCTCGGATTTTTTTTGCCCTACAAACTGGTATTATTGCTTTGTCAAAGGCATTTTTCGTCCTAAACTGAATGCCCAAACCAAACCATAAGCACTTTTTTAACTATGAAAATTTTTCGTCTAGCACTGCTATTTTCGATTTTGTCCTTCCCCCTTTTCGCCCAAAAATACACCTTCACGCACGACGATACGCTGCGAGGTAGTATTACCCAAGAACGTGCTTGGTGGGATTTACAGTTTTATCACCTCAACACCCGAATCAACCCTACTGACAGTACCATTGGCGGGCACGTCGTTGTTCGTTATAAAGTATTAAAACCCGCTCAAATACTCCAAATTGACCTTCAGCGCCCCCTAACGATTTCAAAAATCACGCAAGACGGTCAAGAGCTTTCCTTCAATCGCAACGGAGACGCTTTTTTTATCAAGTTGATTAAACCCCAAAAAACCAATGCACAAGAAGAAATCACGGTGTATTATGGCGGTCGGCCACGCATCGCGAAACGTGCTCCGTGGGATGGTGGCTTTTCTTGGAAACGTGACCAAAACGGACAGCCTTTTGTGGCAACCTCTTGCCAAGGGTTAGGGGCAAGCGTGTGGTGGCCTTGCAAAGATCACATGTACGACGAACCCGACAGTATGAAAATCAGCATTACAGTTCCACCTGGCCTAACCGATGTTTCTAACGGGCGCTTGAGAAGTGTTTCCAGTAATACCGATGGGTGGCGCACTTTTCATTGGTATGTTCAAAATCCTATCAACAACTACGGCGTAAACGTAAACATCGGCAACTACGTGAGTTGGACAGAAACCTTTGAAGGCGAAAAAGGGAAACTCGACCTCTCATTTTATGCACTACCCGAAAACATCGGAAAGGCCAAAGTTCAATTCCAACAAGCGAAGTCGATGCTCAAAGCGTTTGAACACTGGTTTGGGCCGTATCCGTTTTACGAGGATGGGTTTAAATTGGTAGAAGTACCTTATTTGGGAATGGAACACCAAAGCTCTGTTACGTACGGCAACGGTTACCAGAACGGCTATCTTGGCCGCGATTTATCAGCAACGGGTTGGGGGTTAAAGTGGGATTTTATCATTATCCACGAGTCAGGCCACGAATGGTTTGCCAACAATATTACTTACAAAGACATTGCTGATATGTGGATTCACGAAAGTTTTACTAATTATTCTGAAAACCTATATACTGAGTACCATCACGGTAAGCAAGCAGGCTCAGAATATGTGATAGGCTGCCGAAAATTAATTCGCAACGACAAACCGATTATTGGTATATATAATGTCAATCACAGTGGCTCGGGCGACATGTACTACAAAGGTGGGAACATGCTTCATACCATTCGACAACTTGTGAACGACGACGAAAAGTGGCGTGGCATCTTGCGCGGATTAAATAAGACCTTTTATCACCAGACCGTTACGTCACCACAAATTGAAGAGTATATGAGCGCCCAAGCAGGAATAAATCTGTCAAAAGTGTTTGATCAATATCTCCGCGATGTTCGTATTCCGACGTTAGAATACAAACTCGAAGGCAAACAGCTTTCTTACCGCTGGAGCAATTGCGTAGCAGGTTTTGAGATGCCTGTAAAACTAAAAATTGGCGACAACTGGAAGACGGTACAACCAACTTCGGATTGGAAGGCCCTCAAAGCCACTAAGGCAAGCGCGGTGATAGTCGACCCTAATTTTTATGTAGAAATAAAAAAATTAGATTAAGATACGTGGCTACGCTGTAGAAGTGGGTTGTCGGGGTATAAGTACACCGACAACCCACTTTTCTTTTAAAAGCTTGGAGTTTTATCATTCAAAAGTGTTGTATCAACTATGCTTCCGGTGCGGGGTGCCCCTGCTTCAATCCAACGCCGTACAAACTCAATTTGACCTTTATATAAGGCTTTCCCATTGAGCGGCATAGGGTTTCCGTAACTCAAGCCACCGTGATGATTGGCATTTTCTCCCCAAACCAACTTGTGATAAAAAAGGCTTTGTAGCGAAAAATAAGGAGTTACTAACTTTAATTTATCCGTGCGAGCATTTGCATTTTTAGGGTCTTTGTTGACCAAATACTCATACGCTTTCCCTTTGGCAAGAACCAAGCCATGTTGAGCAAAAGTGCTCGTTTGCTCCGAGGCATGACAGGCCGAAGTGGCACAAGTTGGTGTCAAAATATGGTCTTGAATCAAATCAAACGAAGCTATTGGGGGAACAGAGACTACCGCTTCTTTAGGGGTACAGCCTTCGTAGACGGCTAACATCACCACGACAATCGCCATCGAGTACAGACTCTTTAAGTTCATTTTTAGGCTTAACAAAAGTTATAAATCGGGACAACAACTAAAGCTAGTACAATCAGGCCCGTTATTCATCCAAACTCATCAAATAGAGCGTTTCAACCTTTTGCCGTGCCCAGGGCGTTTTACGAAGAAATTTTAAACTTGATTTGATACTTGGATCGTACTGAAAGCAGCGAATATTGACGTATTCGGCCATGGTATCCCATCCATAATGCGCTACCAAATGATGAAGCATCATTTCGAGCGTAACACCGTGCAATGGATTGTTGGCTTGTGGATTATTCATACCTATTTTAAGGTTATTGTTTCTTCAAAATTTCAACTCATTCGGTAGCCCCTGAGACAAAATAACGCACCTCCACAGTAGTCTCTTTCAACAACTCTCGCGTTCGTTCGGGGAGGGCATCGGTCAAAAACACTTGCCCAAAGGTATCATTTTCAACCAATTGTATCAGTTTATGGATACGGCGATCATCAAGTTTATCAAAAATATCGTCGAGCAACAGTAAAGGTTTCATTTCTTTTTCGATGGCAATGAGGTCAAACTGAGCCAACTTCAACGCCAATACAAACGACTTTTGCTGTCCTTGTGAACCAAATTTTCGGAGGGCAACCCCGTCCATCTCAAACCCAAAATCGTCTTTGTGAATACCCATCAAAGTCCGTTGGGCGGCGAGGTCGCGGGTGCGGTGTTCCCGAAATACTTCACGAAAATCAAGGTTTTCAACTTCGGATTCGTACTTAATTGTTACCGACTCGCGCCCTTCCCCCAAAAACGAATAATAATGCTGTACCAACGGCTCGAATCCTTCCAAAAACCGCTGACGACGCTCAAAAATCTGATTGGCAAAGCCAATGAGCGGCTCATCGTAAGTATCTAATAAATCATCGTCTACGTAACGACGGTCATAAAAAATCTTCAACACCCCGTTTCGTTGCGCCAAAAGCTTATTGTATTGGAGTAAATCTTGCAAATACTGCTGGTCAAGCTGTGACAAGACCCCATCAAAAAAACGGCGACGCTCCTCACTCCCATCACGAACCAAATCGGTATCGTTAGGCGCTACCAACACCACAGGATACAACCCAATATGATCGCTTATACGCTCATACGGCTTTTTATCGGACAAAATTACTTTCCGTTGTCCTCGCTGCAAACTGCACGTGATTTGCGCCATTTTATGGTCTTTCCAAAATACTCCATCGACCATCATAAAATTGGCCTCGTGCTGAATACTAAACGCATCTTGTACTTGAAAAGCGCTTTTGGTCAATCCCAACCAATAAATAGCATCGAGCAAATTAGTTTTGCCACTTCCATTTTCCCCTACGATGCAGTTGAGGGAACGACTAAACTCAAAACATCCCTCCTCGTAGTTTTTAAAACCCATAAGTTGGAGTTTTTCTAGGTATAGCTGTGGCATTGAATAGTTTTATGCTTAATTTCGCGGGGCAAAGATAGAACAGTCAACAATTCGCCGTTCATTGTTTGCCCAGAAAACCTTATTTATTGTAAAAAATGGCAACCAAAACCAAAGCAACCCCAGCTAAAATAACCCATCCCAAAGAGAGATACATGTATTGGTATGAGTCGATGTTGCTTCAACGTAAGTTTGAAGAAAAAGCAGGACAACTCTATGGGCAACAAAAAATACGTGGTTTTTGTCACCTTTATATTGGTCAAGAAGCCTGTTCGTCGGGAAGTGTAAGCGCCCTTACCAAAGACGACAAGTGGATTACTGCTTACCGTGACCACGGCTTTCCGTTGGCACTAGGCACTGATCCTAAAGCAGTTATGGCCGAATTGTACGGAAAAGCAACAGGTACAACAAAAGGGAAAGGCGGCTCAATGCACATTTTCGATAAAGAGCGCAACTTCATTGGTGGGCACGGTATCGTAGGAGCTCAAATTCCTTTGGGTGCAGGTATTGCTTTTGCTGAAAAATACAATAAGACCTCCAACCTTTGTATCTGCTATTTTGGTGACGGTGCCGTGCGCCAAGGTGCTTTGCACGAAACTTTCAACATGGCTATGACGTGGAAACTTCCAGTCATTTTTGTGGTTGAAAACAACGGTTATGCCATGGGTACGTCGGTGAATCGTACTTCTAACGTTACCGATTTGTATACCATTGGAGAAGGGTACGATATGCCTTCAGAGCCTGTTGACGGTATGGACGTAGAAGCCGTACACGATGCAGTAAGCCGCGCCGCCGAGCGCGCTCGCCGTGGCGATGGCCCTACTTTCCTCGAATTCAAAACGTACCGTTATCGTGGTCACTCCATGTCTGACCCACAAAAATACCGTACCAAAGAGGAGGTAGAAGAATACAAAAAGCGTGACCCTATCGAAATGACCAAAGATCGTATTTTGACAAACGGCATCGCTACTGAAGAAGACCTCGCTGCGATTGATGCAAAAATCAAACAAATCGTGGAAGAATCTGTGAAATTCTCAGAAGAATCTCCGTGGCCAGACCCATCGGAAATCTTCACTGATATGTACCTACAAGCAGACTATCCGTTTATTGTTGATTAGCCAACAGTCGATAGTCCACAGTCGATGGTAAAATTACTGTGGACTATCGACCATCGACTGTGAACTATCGGCTGTCTCAAAAACCATGAAAACGTTAGGAAAGTATTTTATTTTTTTAGGCGCGCTTTTTCGCAACCGTGAAAAATTTCGCGTCTATATAAAACTCGTCTTTGACGAATGTATTGAAATTGGTATCAACTCCGTCTTTATCGTCTCAATCGTTGCGACGTTTTTGGGCGCCGTAACTTGCGTCCAAACAGCCGATAATTTAGTAAGCCCCTTCGTTCCCAATTACATCATCTCACTGATTGTTCGCGACAGTAGTATTCTTGAATTTGCCCCTACCATTACGTGTGTTGTACTTTCAGGGAAAGTAGGTTCTCACATCGCGGGGGGGCTTGGTACAATGCGTATTACGGAGCAAATAGACGCCCTTGAAGTTATGGGAATTAATTCCATTTCGTACTTAGTTCTTCCCAAAATCGTGGCAGCCATTGTGATGTTCCCCATGTTGGTAATTCTTTCAGGGTTTCTTTCCATTCTTGGTGGGTACGTAGCAGGTGTAGCAACGGGAGTTATTACCCCTGAGGATTATATTCGTGGCTTACGTTTCGACTTTCGTAGCTTTAACATTCCTTTTGCCCTCATCAAATCAATCTTTTTTGCCTTTTTGATTACGTCCATCTCATCCTTTAAAGGTTTTTTTACCAAGGGTGGGGCACTCGAAGTAGGACAAGCTTCTACCGCAGCCGTAACCAACAGTTGTATTGCAGTTTTGATTGCTGATTATTTACTCGCCCAGCTTTTGCTTTTATAAAGAACGTATCGTCGGGTTGCTTCACAACCCGACTCACAGAGACTCACAACCTGACTTATCTCTACCAGGCAATTTCGTTCAACCCACGCCCCCGAAGGTAGTTATTGGCTTGGCTAAAGTGTTTGGTGCCAAACCACCCACCGCTATTGGCCGACATCGGTGAAGGGTGTTTGGCCTTCAGTACAAAATGACGTTTGGGGTCGATAATCTTACCTTTGTCTTGCGCATATCGCCCCCAAAGCATAAATACCACTCCTTCTTTTTCGTCGTTGATACACTTGATGACGGCATCCGTAAAACGCTCCCAGCCGCGCCCTTGATGAGAGCCTGGACTGGCTTCCCGTACGGTGAGCGTTGCATTGAGCAATAAAACACCTTGCTCTGCCCAGCGTTCCAAATTGCCCGACACAGGGAAGGGTTGCCCAAGATCTTCTTGGATTTCTTTAAAAATATTAATCAGCGAAGGTGGTTTCGTGACACCATCGTTGACCGAAAAGCACAACCCATTGGCTTGCCCGCGCCCATGGTAGGGGTCTTGCCCCAAAATTACCACCTTCGTTTGGTCAAACGGACATTTATCAAACGCATTAAACATCAATTTACCAGGCGGATACACTTGTTGTGTTTGGTATTCATTGCGTACAAATGCCACCAAATCAGCGAAATACGACTGCTCAAATTCTGATTGCAAATGAGCTTTCCACGAAGCGTCGATTTTAACGTCCATTTTTCTATTTTTTGCGTCAACTATTGGTTTTTCAACTACAACGACCTAATTTTGGTTACAAAGTTAGGAAAGTATCAAACAACCATGACATCAGCGATAACAGAAGGTGTAAGAGTTAGCGTTATGACGCAGTATCAGCCTGAGTATTCGAGCCCAGCGCAGGCTCATTTTGTGTTTACGTATCGCATTACCATCGAAAACCACAGCGAGCATACCGTTCAGCTTCTACGTAGGCATTGGCATATTTTTGATTCCAATGGTACCATTCGGGAAGTAGAAGGGGAAGGCGTAGTGGGTCAACAACCCACACTCGAACCTGGCGAGATTCACGAATACGTATCGGGCTGTAATCTTCGAACTAGCATTGGTAAAATGGTGGGAACTTATCTAATGGAACGCCTCGTGGACGGAAAACAGTTTAATGTTGCCATTCCTGAATTCACTATGATTGCCCCCTACCGTTTGAATTAAAGAAAACTTCCCACCTAATCACCCTATTTTGCAATTACGTTCGCTTTTCAACTATTTTTTGAAAGCTCAAGACGAGCACGGACTTCATTCTCCGTTTGTATTTGATTTGTACCTCAATACAATAAAAAAGGACGCCCGACTACCTTCTTTTGGGGACATTGAAGCTATCCGGCAAATGATGCTTCATAGCCAAGAAACCCTTCAAATCACAGATTACGGTGCAGGTTCTCGGGTCAATACTTCCTCCACAAGAAAAGTAAGCGATATTGCCCAACATTCCAAAAAATCGGCGCGGTTGGCGCGATTGTTTTACCGCTTTATTCAACGTTTTGAGTATACTTCTATTTTTGATTTAGGCACTTCGCTTGGGCTGACAACGCTCTACATGGCACAAGCCAATCCTACAGCTCAGATTATTACTTTTGAAGGCTGCCCCGAAACAGCAAATGTCGCTCAAAAAAATTTTAAGGCGTGGGCCAGCTATGCATTATCTACTCAGCAATCACTACCCATTCAGACGGTAATAGGAAATTTGGATGAGACACTTCCTAATGCCATTGAAAGCGTCCAACGCCTTGATTTTGTCTTTTTTGACGCCAATCACCGCTACGAACCCACAGTAAGATATTTTGAAACGTGTTTAGCCAAAGCACACAACGATAGTCTCTTCGTTTTTGACGACATTCACTGGTCGCCCGAAATGGAACAAGCGTGGGAATACATCAAAGCCCACCCTTCGGTTTCAGCTACTATCGACTTAGCCGCCGTGGGTTTAGTGTTTTTTAGGCAACAACAACTGAAACAGCATTTTGTACTTCGGTGGCCGTTTTGGAAGTGAGTTGAGTGAATGATTTTGTAGAGCTGTTTCAAACATTAAATACATTTCTTGAACTATTCGAGTTACACCAAGAAGGCTTAATGACTTACATCAAAGTAAAAAAGTCGCAAAATAATTAAAAGAAAATAGGGTTTCGATTGAAAAAATCATGAAATACACCAACCTTTCTGCCGACGCAATAAAAGACCTTTAGTAAGCGGAGGACATTGTTTTCCTCCGCTCCATTCATCACAGAATTATACCTGACGAAACAACTTCGCGTCGGCCCAAAAAGTACCAAAAGGAACAATAGAGGCAAGCAAGGCCAAAGCCGTTTTTTTTAGGGGCCAATTATACTCAATTTTACACTGTACAACCGCCAATACGTACAAGACAAACAGCAAACCGTGTACCATACCAATTACTTTGTTGGGGCCTAGCATCTCAGCATAGTACTTTAATGGCATGGTTACGAACAAGATAAGCAAAAACGAAACGCCTTCTATAAAACCAATGACCCGCAAACGCCCTATTTGAGTTTTTAATAAATCCATTTGTTGTAAAAGTTGGGTTGATAAACGCACCAAATAATCCACAAAGAAAGATGATTTAAGACTTCAATTTGCTCATAAGTACCAAAAAATTAAGGCAGACTAAACAAAATATCCGTTACTTCTCGCCAGCTTGGGGTCTTACGTACGTCCCTGTCAATATCTCACCACTCGTGGAAATGAAGATAGACCACGTTGGTTGTCCCAAAGTTTTTGTCAAGGTAAGCGTCATTTTTGCCATAATACACCCGATGATAAGGTTGTCTTTAAGACCTTTGAAACTACGACAACTCAGAATCGCCTCTCCCCTATTTCTTCCCCTATTTTTTCAAATGATATTATTTCAACAAAAAATACGGAATAAATAAGCCGTCAAGACCACAATCACCACTTCAAACACTAACAAGGCATTGACAATTCCAACATGGTCAGACAAGTAACCAAGAAAGATAGCAGGAATTCCGAAGCCGATGTAGCCCATAAACATGTAGCCTGACACCGCCCTTGCCCGCTGAACTCCGCCGTAATTAGCAATCAACGCCAGCCCACCCACGTACGAAAATCCGTAGGCCGCTAAACCAATGAGCGTAGTTCCACCCAAAATTACCCACAACTGCCCCAAATGACTGCCCAACACCACCAGTCCAAAGCCCAACGGCACTAGCACATAACCGATACGAACGGATTGTTTGGGGTCGTTTTTACGAATAAAAGGTTGTAAGAACGCCCCCGTCCAATTGATTAATACCAAGCAAAAACCCGCATAAGGTGTCAAGTTAAATTTGGCCAATTGCGTTGGGATAATGGCAATGACCGTGCCCGTTGCTGCCCAACAAATCGCAATAGCCATGTTGACAGGAAATGAGCCTTTGGGAAAATACGGGAGTCGAAGGATATTACCACCAATGGGTTTGGGGTTAGGTAACATAAAGAGAAGGATAAGCCCAATAAAAGTAGTCCCCAAAAGCAAATAATAAGTAGGCGGAACAATCTGAAAATCAATAAGTAAATATAGAGTCGTGGCAAGTGCACCTCCACTGAATCCAATCGCTGTAGAAAGTGAAGCCAAATTAGCGGCTTTGGTTGGCGCATTTTTATCGGGGTACAGAACTTCGGTTAAATAGGCGGTTCCAGTGCCCATGCTCAGCGCTAGGGCAATCCCTTGCAACATCCGAGCGAAGACCAAAGCCGTTACATTTGGAAAAATAGTAATAACAAGAGTAGCTAAGAAAGAACAAAAAACGCTGACAATCAGCACGGGTTTACGTCCAATTCGATCCGAAATCCCTCCCAAAAAAACGTAACAAGGCAGCATCCCTGTGATGTACGCTGCCAAGACTAAGGCCGTTTGGCCATTGCTTAGACCCGCTTCAGCCGCATATACTCGAAAAAGTGGCATCGAGACATTAACGGCCAACGTAACCAGCAACAAGGCAAACGAAATAATACGAAAAGGTGGCATTAGCATACACCCGTTTCGAGGTCACACGCTTCCCCTTGCGTTGGCGCTTGAATCGGGGCTT
>JALQYJ010000125.1 GCA_023254175.1 Runella sp.
AAAACAAGAAATCGCTGGCGTTGCGTACTCACTGCCAAACTTCAGGCTGGTCGCTGACGGAGCAAGATCCGTTTAACAACGTGGCTCGTACGGCTATTGAAGCGATGGCAGCGGCCTTGGGGCATACTCAAAGTTTGCACACCAATTCGCTCGACGAAGCCATTGCTCTTCCTACCGATTTTTCGGCACGGATTGCGCGGAATACCCAATTGTATTTGCAAAACGAAACGGATATTTGCCGCGTGGTGGACCCGTGGGGAGGAAGCTACTACGTCGAATATTTGACCAAAGAACTGGCCGAAAAAGCGTGGTCGTTGATTGAAGAAGTAGAGCAAATGGGCGGGATGACGAAGGCGATAGAGGCAGGCCTTCCCAAAATGCGTATTGAAGAAGCGGCCGCCCGCAAACAAGCTCGCATCGACAGCGGAAAAGACATCATTTTAGGGGTTAACAAATTTAAACCTGATTCGGAGAAAGCGCTAGATATTTTGGAGGTGGATAATCAGGCCGTTCGGGAATCTCAAATTGCGCGGTTGAATCGTTTGAAAGCCGAGCGCGACCCCGAAAAAGTGAAAACGGCACTTGAAGCCATTACGGAGGCGTGCCACCAACAAGGAGGAACGGATTTTGACTCTAATTTGCTTAGTTTGGCGGTAAAAGCGGCGCGATTGCGCGCAACTTTGGGAGAGATTTCGGAGGCAATGGAAAAGGTTTTTGGAAGATATAAAGCCGTGATACGTTCAATTTCAGGAGTATATAGTGCGGAGGTTTCGGATGATGAAAATTTTCGTTTGGCTCGCGAGATGGCCGACCGCTTTGCCGAACTTGAAGGGCGTCGTCCGCGCTTGATGGTGGCTAAAATGGGACAAGATGGCCACGACCGTGGCGCTAAAGTGATTGCGACGAGCTTTGCTGATTTGGGTTTTGACGTTGACATGGGGCCGCTGTTCCAAACCCCCGAAGAGACAGCCCGCCAAGCGGTGGAGAATGATGTGCACGTAGTGGGGGCGTCGAGCTTGGCGGCGGGACACAAAACCCTCGTTCCTCAATTAATGGAAGAACTCAAAAAACTAGGCCGCGAAGATATTGTGGTGATTGCGGGGGGCGTGATTCCTCCCCAAGACTACGATTTCTTGTACAAAGCAGGGGTAAAAGGTGTTTTTGGCCCAGGGACTATCATCTCCATTGCTGCTCAGAAAATTTTGAAGGAGTTGATGGGAGAGTAGAATTTTGGAATAAATATTAGGAAAATCTTTAATTTCGTATCGAGAAACTTTTTATGATTACGAGATTAAAAGTAAACAGGTTTAAGAACCTCTATGATGTTGAGTTGTATTTTGGGGCCTTCATTTGTATTGCGGGTACAAATGGAGTAGGGAAATCGAATCTTTTTGATACACTGAAATTTTTGGGAGAACTAGCAAATAAAACTTTACTAGAAGTGGCACTTTCTATTCGAGATGGGGTTAGGAGAAGTGCAAGTGCATTTATAGAAACTCATGATAATAGAATATCCGTTAGTCAAGATCAAAATAAAGGTAGAAATACAAATCTTCAATTAAAAACGCTTCCTCGTACCAACTTTGTTGAGGCAAAGCTATCTAAGCGAAAAATCAAAACAAGACCAGAAGTTCATCAATATGCTAGTGAACTTTCAGGGCGTGAATTGACTAATCTGAATGTCAATAGGCTTTCCCATTTAGTTGCTGAAAATATTTCTGATTTTGGGAAATTGCGCTCTCTGGAGGCATTTCAACATTTTGAAAGTCAGCTGTTAAGGCTTAAAAACTCTTCTTATATTGCTTCTAACTTTGAGTAATTTGTGGTTTTTTTTCGCACAGGGTTTGTATTTTTGATGATTCAAATTAGATAACAATGCAACAATACCACGACTTACTTCGCCATATTTTAGCCAACGGAACCCGCAAAACCGACCGAACAGGTACGGGAACAATAAGTGTGTTTGGTTACCAAATGCGTTTTGATTTACAAAAAGGGTTTCCGCTGGTAACCACCAAAAAAGTCCATACCAAATCAATCATTTATGAACTGTTGTGGTTTTTGAAAGGCGATACTAATATCAAGTACCTCAAAGACAACGGTGTAAGTATTTGGGATGAATGGGCCGACGCCGACGGCAATTTAGGACCCGTTTATGGAAAACAATGGCGTAGCTGGGAAGCTCCTAACGGACAGGTGATTGACCAGTTTATGGATGTGTTGAAACAATTGAAAAACAGCCCCGATTCTCGTCGAATTCTCGTTTCGGCTTGGAACCCTGCTGATTTACCAAAAATGGCTCTCAGTCCTTGCCATGCCTTGTTTCAGTTTTATGTTAGCCCCCCAACCCGCGACGGGAAGCCAAAATTATCTTGTCAGTTGTACCAACGTAGTGCCGATGTATTTTTGGGCGTGCCTTTCAACATTGCTAGTTATGCGCTGTTAACAATGATGGTTGCTCAAGAATGTGGGTTTGATTACGGTGATTTTATTTGGACGGGTGGAGATACCCATATTTATCTTAACCATTTGGAACAAGTTGAGTTACAACTTAGTCGTGAGACAAGAGAACTGCCTACGATGAAGCTCAATCCCGACGTGAAGAGTGTATTTGACTTTACATTTGAGGATTTTACCCTCGAAAATTACAATCCGTGGCCAGCCATTAAAGCTCCTATTGCCATTTAATTGGACTTAATACTAAATTGAGATGAAGAATTGGTGGTGCTGTTTTTGGGGACTCGTCTTGCCGATGATTGCCATGGGGCAAATTCGGCTGGAAGTGGTGTATCACGCGCCATTTAAAACAGCAAACCAGCGGTTATTTTTGGCGAGTGACTTCAACAATTGGCAACCTGGTGATTCGAGTTTGGAGTTCAAAAAAGAGTCTTCAGGGTTATATTTTTTGAATCTATCCGATACCCTCACAAATTTCAAGTATAAGATAACGCAAGGGAGTTGGGGGTTAGTAGAGGGTGATAGCAGCGGTAAAAGTCGTCCAGATAGGGTATATTATCGTTTTTCTGAACAAAACCCGAAGCTAATCCAACTGAAGATTCAGGGATGGGAAGCCAGGGTAATGTACCGCTTTGTCATTAAGGAGATTCCCTCCAATACCCCCAAAGACGCGTCGATTTATATTTCAGGAAATTTCAACAATTGGCACGCAGGTGATGAAGATTTTCGGTTGAGAAAACAAGTAGATGGCACCTACCGCGTTACGGTTGCTTCTGATTTGCCAAGGTTAGAATATAAATTTACCCGAGGTGATTGGAACAGCGTGGAGGGCTATGAAAACGGGAAAACCCGCCCTAACCGAATTTTATACCGAGGTCAAATGATGAACAATGAAAATATTGAGGTAGCTATAGATAGTTGGGAAGATCTCTCGGGTACGTTTCGATCCATCTCCATCTATGATTTGTTGCTGTTGTTTTCTGCTTTTCAAAGCATTTTGTTGATTATTGCCATTACTTCAATGCAAGATTATAACCGACAGGCTAATCGCTGGTTGGTAGTATCGCTGGCATTCATGGCGATTATCGTAGCCATAAAAGTAGTAAGTGCCTACCGCGAAGTAGCCCAAGAATACACAAAACTCTTGCTTGTGCCTTATTTTGCATTGTTTCTGTATTCGCCCCTTTTCTACTTTTACCTCCAAAAACTTTTGTTTAAAATCCCCAAATTTCCACGGCATTGGTGGGGGCATTTTGTGCTACCAGGTATTCAACTTTTTGTATATCTTCCTCTGTTCTTCATGGAAAACAAACGCTTACAACTTAAAATTGTGAATCGTGAGCTTGACATTATTTGGCTATTTTGGGGCGCAGGTACGGTGGCGTTGTTTACCAATTTATATTATTGGCTGGTAAATTACCGAGCGATTCGTTCGTACCGAGCCTTAGCGGTCAATCAGTCTTCGTCAGAACATAATTTACAGTATTTATCCACTGTGCTTGGCTTGCAGTTGGTTTGTTTGATACTTTGGTTTTTTTCGGGTATTTTATTTGGCATTGGGTACACGTTTGAAATTGAAACCAACACTCTTGTTTATAAGAGTATAGACACCATTTGGTTAGCGTTTTCAACCATTCCTTATTTCTTGGGGTATTTTGCCATCTACCAACCCGAAATTTTTAAAATACAGGCCAAGCCTCAACCCTTTTTGAAACCTACTGAGGAACCAACGGTTACTATTGCATTGCACGATACACTAGCGCCCGTGTTGGAAAAAGAGGTAGATGCCCTAGAAAATTTGGGCGTATATAAGGCCAAACTCGAAACATTCATGCAGCAGCATAAGCCTTACACCAATCCTGGATTGACGCTTAATGAACTGGCTCAAAAATTAAAGTTAGCTCCTCACTTGCTGTCAAAAATTATTAATGAAGGTTACAACAAAAATTTTTTTGACTTTGTCAATGAGTACCGAATCGAGGAATTTAAACAACGATTTGAAGACCCGCGCAACAAGCATTTTACCCTTTTGGCGATTGCCTTTGAAGTAGGTTTTAATTCAAAAACAGCTTTCAACCGCGCTTTCAAAAAAATGACGCAACAAACTCCACGAGAATACTTCTTTGAATCACGAATAGAAGAAGAATAAATGCTTTTTACCCCAATTATGGGTGCCATTTTAAGGCGTAGGACGTGCCACCTTCCAAAAGTGGTACGTCTTTTTTTTGTAAGATTCTGATAAATAGTTGTTTATAAAAAAAAGCAACTCTTTTCGCCATTATTGCAAAGTGGGACGACAAGCGGGGTTAAGTATGGTACTTTTGCAAGAAGAAATTGATAAAACATGATGTTTGCTCCATTTCAATCTTTCCAATTATCCAATTTAACTTACATCAAACCCCTATGATGATTTCGATGTACAAAGTCCTTAGCCGAATGAAAGTTCGCCTAAATGTGATGATGTTGCTGTGGGCTTTTGTGTCCATATCAACCATGGCGCAGGATATCACTGTGTCAGGAAAAGTTCAAGAATCCAACGGCTCGGTGCTTCCTGGCGTGAGTGTGTTGGTGAAAGGAACCACACGTGGTACCCAAACGGATGCCGATGGTAACTTCAAAATTGCAGCGCCAAGCAGCGCAACGCTGGTATTTAGTTTTGTCGGAATGACAACGCAGGAAGTTGCCATCAACAACCGCACGCAGCTCTCTGTAACCTTGCAAAACGACAACAAACAGTTGGCTGAAGTGGTCGTGATTGGGTACGGAACGCAACGCAAAAAAGACCTAACGGGGTCTATTGCTACGATTACCACTGCCGACTTTAACAAAGGTAACATTGCCACGCCCGACCAATTGGTAGCGGGCAAAGTAGCAGGGGTGCAGATTACCCCTAATGGCGGTGCGCCAGGCGCAGGAAGTACGATTCGTATTCGTGGTGGGGCATCGTTGAATGCCAGCAATGACCCGCTCATCGTAATTGATGGGGTGCCTTTGGATAACACTACTATCAACGGCGCGGCAAATCCGTTGAGCTTAATTAACCCCAACGATATTGAGTCGTTTAACATCCTTAAAGATGCGTCAGCTACGGCTATTTATGGCTCGCGAGCGTCCAACGGGGTCATTATGATTACGACTAAAAAAGGGAAAAAAGGCGATGTGATGCGCGTAAACTTGAGCACACAAGCTTCTGTTGGACTCAAAACAGGGTTGGTAGATGTACTTTCGGGCGATGATTTTCGCGCACTGGTGAATCAATACGGTACCGCTACCCAAAAATCATTGTTAGGTACAGCAAACACCGATTGGCAAAGTGAAATTTATCGCGCAGCAGTTAGTTCGGATAATAACTTGAGTATCACAGGGTCGTTCAAAAACACACCTTACCGTGTATCAGTAGGTTATACTAACCAAAACGGTATTTTGAAGAACTCAAACATGGGACGTACTTCGGCTTCGGTGGGCTTGACCCCGATGCTTTTGGACAATCACCTTAAAATAGACATTAACGTCAAAGCTTCTACCATTAAAAACCGATTTGCCAACCAAGGTGCTATCGGTGCTGCTGCTGCTTTTGACCCTACTCAACCCATCTTTTCGGGTAAAGAAGCCTATGGAGGGTATTTTGAATGGGTAAATGCCGATGGCAAACCTAATACCATTGCGACGCGTAACCCGCTCGGTTTGTTGAATTTGACGGACGACCGTTCGACGGTAAATCGTAGCATCGGCAATGCTCAATTTGATTATAAATTCCATTTCTTGCCGGAGTTACACGCCAATTTGAACGTCGGTTATGATGTGTCAAGAAGCGATGGTAAGAAAGTGATTCCAGCGTTGGCTGCTTCTAACTTTAGTAATGGTGGTGAAAAGACGGTGTATACGCAAGATCGTACCAACAAACTGTTGGATTTTTACCTTAACTACGTCAAAGACATTACCAAAAACACACGTCTGGACTTAATGGCGGGGTATTCTTACCAAGATTTTGTTAATTCTACAACGAGCATCACCAAAGACGAAGCTGAAACCAAAACGCGTAACGATAGCCCCTACAAGACCCAAAATACATTGGTGTCGTTTTTCGGCCGTGCCAATTTGAACGTTCAAGACCGTTACTTGCTGACTTTTACCCTTCGTCGCGATGGGTCATCGCGTTTTGCCAAAGAAAACCGTTGGGGAACGTTCCCGTCGGCGGCTTTTGCGTGGAAAATCAACGAAATGGACTTCTTAAAAGGTTCTAATGTGTTGTCAGATTTGAAACTACGCTTGGGTTACGGGGTGACAGGCCAACAGGATGTGGGCCAAAACTTCGCTTATTTGGCACGTTATACCCCAAGTACAGCTACTGCACAACAGCTTTTGGGAACAAACTATTATACAACGCTCCGTGCTGAAGGATACAACGCTAGCATCAAATGGGAACAAACCATCACTCAAAACGTCGGGTTAGATTTTGCTTTCAAAAAAGCTCGTTTATCGGGTAGCATCGACTACTACATCAAAAATACGTCTGACTTGTTGAATGTCGTTCCAGTGGCGGCAGGTACCAATCTTACCAACGAAATCTTGTCGAACGTAGGTTCTATCGAAAACAAAGGCTTAGAGTTGTTGTTGAACTACAATGCTATCAGCAAAGAAGATTTCAACCTTGATTTAGGTTTTAATGCAACCTACAATGAAAACAAAATCACTAAGTTAACCTCTGCCAACGACCCTAACTATAAAGGTGTACTAGTGGGTGGAATTGCAGGTGGAGTAGGTAGTACGATTCAAATCCACTCGGTTGGCTACCCTGCTTCTTCGTTCTTCGTTGCTCAACAAGCATATGACGCTTCTGGCAAGCCAGTGGAAGGAGTGTACGTAGACCGCAATGGTGATGGCAAAATCACCGTTGACGATTACTATCACTACCAATCTCCCGCACCCCGTGTATTTATTGGTTTTAATGCCCAAGCTACCTACAAGAAATGGAGTGGAGGTTTTGTTCTTCGTGGCAACTTTGGTAATTACGTGTACAACAATATTCTGTCAACCAATGGGGTATTGCAAGCCTTCCAGGGGGCTAATAACTCTTTGGGCAACGTTGTACCAAATGTACTGACAACCTTGTTTGCTACGCCTCAGTATTTCTCAGATTACTACATGCAAAACGGCTCATTTTTGCGAATGGACAACGCTTTTGCAGGCTATGATTTAGGAAATGCCTTTGGAGGAAAATCGACGGCACGTCTTTCTGCAACCGTTCAAAACGTATTTGTGATTACAAAATATACAGGTCTTAACCCTGAAGTGAGTGGGGGAATTGACAATAATATTTATCCCATTCCACGCACGTTTACTCTTGGTTTAAACATCGGATTCTAATCGAAACTTGACAAAAAATGAAACATTTCATTTCTAAAAATACTGTACTCGGAGGAATCGTACTGGCCTTGACGATGTCCTCTTGTATCAAAGACCTTGACCGTCAGCCGTTCAATGAGGTTACGTCTGCCACGGTGTACAACGACCCTGCGGCGTACAAACAAGTTGCGGCAAAATTATACGCAGGTTTGATGTTGACGGGGCAGCAAGGCCCTGCGGGCGACGACCGTACCAAGGACATCAAAGGCATGGACGAAGGGTTTTCGAGTTATTTGCGTAACTATTGGTATTTGCAAGTAATCCCGACCGACGAAGCCGTAATTGCGTGGAGTGATGCAGGTTTGCCCGAAATTAATTACATGAAATGGTCGTCAAATAACCCCTTCATTCGTGGATTTTACAACCGTGTATTCTACCAAATTGCATCTTGTAATGAGTTTATTCGCGAATCTAGCGATGCTAAATTAACCGAAAGAGGGGTTTCTGGGGCTATTTTGACTGAAACAAAAGCGCTTCGTGCTGAGGCTCGTTTCTTGCGCGCATTGAGCTACTGGCACGCCTTGGATTTATTTGGAGGAAATGTACCTTTTGTGACGGAGAATGACGTAGTTGGTTCGGCACCTCCAAAACAAACAAATGCGAAAGATTTGTTTGCGTATATCGAATCTGAATTAAAAGCCATTGACGGCGAGTTAGTTGACGCTCGTAAAAATGAATACGCTCGTGCTGATAAAGCAGCAGCTTGGATGTTGTTGGCAAAATTGTATCTCAACGCCGAAGCTCAAGGGCAAGGAAACCGTTATGCAGATGCCGCAACGTATGCTAAGAAAGTCATTGACGCGGGGTATGTACTTCATTCAAAATACGATGACTTGTTCAAAGCAGATAATCACAGTTCATCAGAAATTATTTGGGCGTTGGTTGCTGATGGAACTCGTAGCCAAACCTGGGGTGGAATGACTTTCTTGTGTCATGCGCCCGTGGGAGGTTCAATGCCCGCATCGGCCTATGGAATCGATGGTGGTTGGGGTGGTGTTCGTGTGACGCCGTCGTTTGTAAAGCTTTTTGCTGACCCAACAGGTAAGACCGACAAACGTGCGATGTTTTATACCGATGGACAAAAACTTGAAATCAATGAGCTAAGCACATTTACAGACGGTTATGCCATGCCTAAGTTTAAAAACGTAACATCGGCGGGTAAAGTAGGAAGCAACCTAACTCACCCTGATACCGATTTTCCAATGTTCCGTTTGGCAGATGCCTATTTGATATATGCGGAGGCTGCTGCACGTGGGGCAGGAGATAAAGCCTTGGCGTTGGAGTATGTCAATAAAATCCGTACTCGTGCTTATGGAAGTGCCGCTGGTAATATCACTTCTTCAGAATTGACTCCCGATTTTGTGTTGGCTGAACGTGCGCGCGAATTATCGTGGGAGGGAAGCCGTCGTACCGACTTGATTCGCTATGGCAAGTTTACTGGAGCTTCGTATTTGTGGGCGTGGAAAGGTGGCGTTAAAGACGGTGCTGGGGTTCAGGATTATTTGAAAATATTCCCACTTCCTTCGACGGACTTAACGGCAAATCCAAACTTGGTTCAAAACACGGGGTATTAATCTTCAAAAATTGAAAAGACAAATGAAAAAGTGGTTTCATAAATGCTTATTCGCGGTCGTTGCGACGACGATGCTGGCCTCATGCGAAAAAGATGAAATAAAGGCCGTACTCAATTCGGGGGCGGTGCCTGTGGTGGCGGTATCGTCGCAAACAGTGGTGCTAACCAAAGAAAATGCGGACAAAGATGCTCTCACGATTTCTTGGGCAAAACCTGATTACGGTTTTGATGCGCCTGCCAATTATACCATCTTGATTGATAAAAAAGGAGGTGATTTTGCCAACGGAGCTTCTATTACGACAGGAACGGAGTTGAAAAAGACGTTTAAAGTTTCTGAACTCAACCCGATTTTATTAAAACTTGGGTTGAAAGCAGCTACGGCTGGCGATATTGATATCAAAGTTCAGTCGTTTTTGGGTGGAAGTACGATACTTTCCTCGACAGTTATGTCGGTCAAAGCAACGCCTTACTTGGACAAGTTAGATCTTTCAACCAACTGGGGAGTGGTAGGAAGTGCAACTACCAACGGATGGAACGGCCCTGATATGCCTTTTTACAAATCAGATAAAGCCAATGTGTACGTAGCGTATGTAGCTTTGATGGATGGTGAAATCAAATTCCGTCAAGACAATAAATGGGATGTTAATTTGGGTGATAACGGCGCCGATGGAACTCTTGAACCTGGAGGTGCCAACATCGTAGTTAAGAAAGGAAACTATAAAATTACGTTTGATGCAGGTGCTTCTAAATATACCATTGACAAATTCTCGTGGGGAGTAGTTGGTAGCGCAACACCAAGCGGATGGAGTGCGCCAGACGTACCGTTCGTCTATGATCCATCCTCTGATCAGTGGCGTGCAATTGCCACCCTGAAAGACGGTGAGATTAAGTTCCGTCAGAATGAAGATTGGGCAGTAAATTATGGAGACAAAGGAGCCGACGGTACGCTCGAAGCAGGAGGCGACAATATTGTCGTTAAAGCGGGCTTGTATTTGATTACCGTTGATTTCAAGTCGTTGAAATACACCATTGTTCCTTTCAAAGTATGGGGAGTGGTAGGAAGCGCCGCACCGAATGGCTGGAATGGACCTGATACGAAATTTACACCTGATTTTGGCAATGAAGGAATTTGGAAATTAAATGGTATCAAATTAGTCGATGGAGAAATCAAGTTCCGCCAAAACGACGATTGGGCCGTAAACTACGGTGACGATAAAGCCGATGGTGTGATGGAAGCGGGGGGCGCAAACATTGCCGTAAAAGCAGGGACTTACGACATTGTCCTCGACTTTACGGTGATGGCAAAACCAACGTATAAATTGACGAAAAAATAAAATTTCATAAGTAATAAACTGACAACTAATAGGTTGAAGTGTAAAGTACCGATAAATTTTTGTCGGTGCTTTTTTCTAACCCTCAGCCTTTATGCAGTTATATTTATCCACGGTTATATGCTTAAAGCCAGTGAGTTATCTTAAAATTTATACCCGAATCCTTTTGCACTACGGCTTACTTTTGATAATTAGTATTCAGGTGAGTAGGGCGCAAGACAAATTGCCGACGCCATCCTCTGGGACCGTAAAGCGATTTGAAAATTTTGCTTCAAAATACGTTGCCGCTCGTAACGTAGATGTATGGCTACCTGCCAACTACCAAGCTGATCGTAAGTATGCAGTGCTTTACATGCACGACGGCCAAATGCTCTACGATTCGACTACCTCGTGGAACCACCAAGAGTGGGGAGTGGATGAGACAATTGAACAGTTGCGGAAAAACAAAACGACGAAATCGTGCATTGTGGTTGGGATTTGGAACGTAGGACAAGGGCGTCATGCGGATTATTTCCCTCAAAAACCATTTCAAGCGTTGTCGCCTGATCAAAAACAGTTTGTGATTGAACAACTACAAAAAATGGGGCGAACAGATAAGGTCTTTCAACCCGTTTCAGATAATTACCTACGCTTTATCGTAGAGGAGCTGAAACCGTTTATTGACCGTACGTTTTCTACCCATAAAAATGCTGAAAATACCTTTATCGCAGGTTCAAGCATGGGCGGGCTTATTTCCATGTATGCTTTTTGCGAATATCCCCATGTTTTTGGGCGAGCCGCCTGTTTGTCAACGCATTGGCCAGGGATTTTTTCGTTGGATAATAATCCCATTCCTGAGGCTTTTATCAATTATTTGAATACCCATTTACCGCCACCTCAGAGCGGACATAAACTGTACTTTGACTACGGTACCGCTACCTTAGATGCGCTCTATGAACCCACTCAATTAAGGGTTGATACCATTTTAAGATCCAAAAAATACCAAGCGAAGCATTGGAAAACATTAAAATTTGAAGGTGCCGAGCATTCCGAAAAGGCATGGAGTAAGCGTTTAGCAATCCCATTTGCCTTTTTGTTACAAAACTAATCCCCGCTTTCAACGCAAAATTTACAACAACCACTAACGGTTTTTCTAATGAAAAGACATCATCTTTTAGCTTTTGTGCTACTTTCTTTTGCCAGCATGCTACACGCTCAGCGCGTCGAACCTGCCTTCTGGTGGGTCGGGATGAAAGAGCCACGTTTACAACTGCTTATTCACCAAAAAGACATTGGCACTACTGAGCCTCAAATGACGTATGCAGGGGTGAAATTGGCGAAAGTGATACGTGTGAAAAGTCCCAATTATCTTTTTTTAGATTTAACCATCGCGACAACTGCCAAAGCGGGTAGTTTTCCAATTACCTTTAAAAAGAACGGCAAAACGGTAGCGACTTATTCGTATGAATTAAAAAATCGGGAACCCAATTCTGCCAATCGACAAGGGTTTACCTCGGCCGATGCCATGTATCTCATTGCACCCGATCGCTTTGCAAATGGTAATCCTGAGAATGACAACGTCGTTGGTATGACGGATTTGGCGGATAGAAAGGGAAAAGATAAACGGCATGGAGGTGATATTCAGGGAATTATCGAACACTTAGATTATATTCAAAAGCTAGGATTTTCGTCGCTTTGGATTTGCCCTTTACAGGAAAATAACCAAAATATGGGCTCTTACCACGGCTATGCCATGACTGATTTGTACAAAGTTGACGCACGTTTTGGCAGCAATGAAGAGTACCGAAAACTGTCAAAAGAAGCCCAAAAACGAGGTATAAAGCTGGTGATTGATTTGGTTCCTAATCACTGTGGTTCAGAACATTGGTGGATGAAAGATTTACCAACCGACGACTGGGTGAATTTTCAAGGAGACCCCAAAATGACTCATCATGCTCGTGAAAGTGTCCAAGACCCCTACGCCAGCGAATACGACAAAGAACTACATGCCAGTGGTTGGTTTGTTCCAAGTATGCCTGATTTGAATCAGAAAAACCCATTGATGGCCAATTATTTGATTCAAAATTCGCTTTGGTGGATAGAATACGCTGATTTACAAGGTGTTCGAGTAGATACGTATCCCTATTCAGATAAAGATTTTATGGCGCGTTGGTCACAGCGAATGATACAAGAATATCCCAACCTGAGTATGGTTGGTGAAGAGTGGTCAGCTAGCCCTGCGATTGTAAGCTTTTGGCAAAAAGGGAAAGTAAATGCCAATAGTTATGTGTCATCAATGCCAAGTATGTTTGATTTTCCACTTCAAATGGCCTTGATTGATGCCCTCAATGAGGATGATAAAGTGTACAACACTGGCCTTCCCAAGTTATATCAAGTGCTTTCGCAAGATTTTTTATATGCTAATCCAGACAAATTGGTCATAATGGCGGATAATCATGATATTACCCGTTTTTATACTCAAATCCATGAAAACTTTGATTTGTGGAAAATGGGAATTGCTTTTCTTTGCACAACTAGGGGTATCCCCCAAGTATACTACGGTACTGAAGTTCTTATGACAAGCCCAGTAGTTAAAAATGATGATGGGATTAGGAAAGAGATGCCAGGGGGATGGGCAGACCATACAGTGAACGCCTTTACAGAAAAAGGATTGTCGCCTCAGCAGTTGGAGGCGAAACAATACCTGACAAGATTTTTTCAGTGGAGAAAAACCAATTCGGCGGTTCAATCGGGGAAATTAAAACACTTTGCGGCTCGTGATGGCCTGTATGTTTATTTTAGGTATAACGATTCGCAAAAAGTGATGGTGGTGATGAACAAAAATAAAGAGCCGTTAAAACTGGATTTAAGCAAATATTCAGAGATTTTGAGCGGAGTTTTGTCCGTAAAAAATGTAGTGACGGGAGAAATTAGTACGTTGGCGAATGGTTTGACTATTAATGGCACATCTGCGTTAGTATTGGAGATAAAATAAATTTTTGTATGAAAAAACTCATTTCTATTTTTCTTTGGCTGTTAGTGAGTCAATGGGTTTGGGGGCAGGCATTGGTGGTAAATCCAGAATTTCCAACGGCAGACGGAGAAGTTACGTTGACCTTTGACCTAACCCAAGCCAAAGACAGTCGTAAAGCCGCGTTAATGAATCAAGCCTCGGGCTTGTATATCTGGGCGTGGGGAGGGTCTGATGCCTCCAACCGAACGGCCGAGTTTGGGCCTGCGGGCCAATCTAGTTTTTCACAACCCTATGCGCCTGGATTGTTGACGAGGGTAAGTGATAATGTTTGGGCGATCAAAATCACACCTTCTAAATACTTAAGTGTACCCACGGGGAAAACGTTACGATGGATGGGGGTTTTGGTAAAAAATGCCAACGGCTCGGGTCAAACCGAGGACTTTTTGTTCAACTTTTATACTTCAAATCAGTTGTTTGTACGATTTTCAACTCCGACTGAGAAAACACTTTTTGTGGATGCTAATTCTTCGCTACGGGTGAGGGCGAGAGCTTCTATCTTGTCTCAATTGACGCTTACGCTCGACGGAACAACCATAGCTTCGGCTATAGACACGGCCATTACGACCACGATAGCCGTCGGAAATACGCCCAATCAACGAAGAACAGTGAAAATTGTGGCAAGTGCCAACAACCAAGAAGTTACCGATGAGTTTTCGTTTACTGTTAGCCCTACGCCTGCGGTGGTGGCTCTTCCTGCTGGACTGAAAAATGGCATTAATTATACTTCTTCTACGTCGGCAATATTGGTGCTATTTGCTCCTAATAAGAAGTTTATTTACGTTACGGGTGATTTTAACAACTGGGATACCCGAACGGACTTTTTGATGAATAAAACTCCCGATGGACAAACATATTGGTTGGAAATCAAAAACTTAATTTCTCAAAAAGAATATGCGTTTCAGTACTTAGTTGACGGCGTAACGCCGATTAGTGACCCGTATAGCGAGAAGATTTTGGATGCCTTTAACGATAAATTTATCCCTGCAACTAACTATCCTAACCTGATGCCCTTCCCCGCGAAAGCCTTGGGAAATAGCGCGTCGGTACTCCAAACTGCCCAAGTTCCTTATGTTTGGAAAACCACCAATTTCAAACGCCCCGCCAACGAAGATTTGGTGATTTATGAGCTGCTTGTGCGTGATTTTGTAGATAGCCGCTGGTACAAAACCGTGGGAGATTCACTCAATTACCTCAAGAAACTCGGTGTCAATGCCATTGAGTTAATGCCTGTTATGGAGTTTGCGGGCAACGATTCTTGGGGATATAATCCCATTTTTCATGCGGCACCTGACAAAGCATACGGTACGCCCGATGATTTGAAGGCATTCATTGACAGGTGTCATGCCAACGGCATTGCGGTGATTTTGGATATGGTGCTTAATCAAGCCGATTATGAGTTTCCGTACGTAAAAATGTACTGGGAGGGCAACCGCCCGTCGACTGATAGTCCGATGTTTAATATTCAAGCAACGCATCCGTTTAGCGTGTTTTTTGATTTTAACCACGAATCAGCCGCCACCAAATCGTATGTGGAGCGGGTCAATGAATTTTGGCTGAAAGAATACCGATTTGATGGCTATCGTTTTGACTTATCTAAAGGATTTACCCAGGTGAATTCGGGAAATGACGTGGCTTTTTGGGGGCGTTACGATGCCAGCCGAATTGCGATTTGGAAGCGAATTTATGACCAAATTCGTAAAACTGACCCAACGGCCTACGTCATTTTAGAACATTTTGCGGATGACAACGAAGAGGCGGAACTGACCAATTATGGAATGATGGTATGGGATAATCAAAACGGAGCTTTTCGTGAAGCAGTAAAAACAGGAAAAGGGAATTTTAACCGACTTTCGTGGAAAAACCACGCGGGTTTTCAAAAAGCAGCGACCATTGGTTATATGGAAAGCCACGATGAAGAGCGAATCGTGTATGACGCCATCACAAATGGTAGCGCGGAAGTAAAAAGCGTAGCTACGGCCATCGAACGCACCAAGGCCGCTGCCGCGTTGTTTTTCTTAACTCCAGGCCCAAAATTACTATGGCAATTTGGTGAATTGGGCTACGACGTGTCGATTGACCAAAACGGTCGGACGGGGGCTAAACCCATTCGTTGGGAGTATTTGCGGGACAACAGACGCCTGCAACTCTACAATGTGTTTTCGGAGCTGATTCGTTTTAAAACGACGCAGGCCGTGACCAAAACGACGGATTTTAGCCTGCAAACGACAGAAATGATTAAACAGTTGATTCTCAATACAACGACGATGAAAGTGCAGGTTATTGCCAACTTTGGACTTACTGACCAAGTCGTTGCGCTCCCGGTAGGCCGTTGGTTCGACTTTTTTTCGGGCGACGAAATTACGGTAACTTCTTCTTTACCGCAGTACGCGTTTCGGGCGGGGCAGTTTCACGTACTGACTTCCGAAAAAGTAGCCGTTACGTCGCAAAATACCGTTTCGTGGAAAATTCAAACGATTACCTCGGCAGAATCTTCGTCAAAAGAGACAGCACTGCAATTGTCGCCTAATCCTACCCAAGATTGGTTAAATGTGGAGTGGGAGAGTGCCTATCGCGGGGAAGTAAGAATTGAAATTTTGGATATGACAGGACGGGCGGTTCGCTATTTTGTGCCCCAAAAATTGACCAACCAAATGCAGCAGCGTATTTCGGTGAAAGAAGTGCCTATGGGTACTTATTTCTTGAAAATAGCGGAAGGGTCGGTCTCCCAAACCCAACGCTGGATAAAACAATAACTTAAAGAGCTTCGATGTACAGCGCATTGCCGTCGGCGGTGCGCTGTATTTTTTTGCCGTTGATAGTCACCGTAAACTGTACTGGTTCAAAGGCTTCGGCAAACGTATCTTGGAATAAAAGCAACCGGTTGCCCGTTTTAGGATTTCGCCACACCTGCAACCACGGTTGGTTAAACTTAAATGCCCGGGCAAATTCCCCCGTATCGTTTTGCCAAGTGGCCTTTTGGAATTTTTGAGTAGAACGCTGGTAGTCGAAAGCATAACTTTCGCGTACTTGACTGCCATCCAAAATAAGTTGGTGCTTCGCAAAAAGCTCGTGCGCTTGCACCATCGCTGCTACGCCGAGGGCATCTTTTCCCATGTAATCTTCGCCTAAAGTGGGGCAAGCGGGCTGGTCGGGGCCTTGGTAGTCATAGACAAAAAAGCCTCCTGTGTTTTGTGAAACACAAGACAAATTACCGTTGATTTTGGCGTAACGAAGGGTTTGGTACGGGTCGTACGATTGGCCAAATATCCAGTAGTTGGTATAAAAAACGCGGGGATTGCACAAGTGAACAAAAACCGCATCGCGCACCAAATTCATGGGGTACATCACTCGATTGTCCAGTTGTCGAATGTAGCCCTTAGTGCCTCGTCCCACCTTGAAACGTCGGGTGTGGCTTCGGCGTGCATCGGAAGGCTTGTCTTCGTATGGCCAGAAAAAGTTGATGAATTTTACCGTTGGAGGTGCCGTGAGTGACTTGATATTGAGCATATCGAGCGTGCGTAAGTACCAATTGACGGGCGCTTTCCAAACGTGGGCAGGTTGGTCGGTGGCATCACTGGTATTCACTGTACTGCTGGTATATCCGAAACCCGTCATAAGCACTACTGGTGAAGGAAGCTGCACTTGCTGAATGTCTTCGGGGTGCTGGTGAAGGGTTAAGTAATCATCTATTTTTTTCTTATCTGCACTCCAATTATCATTGGCGTAGCCATCAAGTTTGAAATTTTTACCCTGAAACGTGAAGGTCAGCGGATCGCCAATCCACGAAAAAAAGAGCTTTCTGTGTTTTTTGTAGATTTTATCCGATAACTCGTACATGGTTTTTCGAAAAGAAGGGTCGTTCATGTCCCACTGCCAACCGTCAGCGGCAGGGTTAGCAGGCTCAAAATCGACGGCAAAGGTAGACGAAGGCAGTCGTTGGGCCAACCAATCGGCAGCCTGGTCGAGCTGACGGGCATCAAATTGGGTAATGCCTCGACGGTTTTGGGCACTACTGTAGTTCATTAGTTCTGCCACTTCACCTGCGTACAAAAGTTTAAAACGGTCTTCGCCGATGTTCCAGCCTACTTTTCGCAAATTAGCCACGGGTTCATCGAGTGGTTTTGATTCCGAACCGTATTTTTTTTGAGGAGGAAGTTGAAAAACAGGCGTTTGTTTAAAAATCTTACTATCTCCTACGGGGCCATTGGTTGGCCACAGGGGTTGGGTATAAGCCAAGGCAGGCGAAGCTTGTTGTAAGGAGTCTTTTACCCAAAATATCACTTCTGAGATGGACGAATACTTAGTCTGTCCCGCCACAGTATTCGTTTCGGAGGTGAGCCACGCTTCCGAATTGATGTTGTTGATTTCGGCAGTATATTTTACCAAATGAATCCAACGAGAAGGTTGAATTGGCAAGTCGCTGAGGCGTCGGGCGTCGGTGGTATTGACGCTACCATTGAGGGCATAATAGGTGATTCTACCTTTCTCTGGTTTAGCCTCATCGACGAGGTAGAGCCGTTGGTCATTGCGCCTAACAACGCGCAGTTGAAGCTGCTGGTCTTCGTAGTTTTTTGGGTCGGGTTCGTACTCAAAATAAACGATGGCAGCTTGTGAACGTGGTAATTCGGGCAGGAGAGGCGCAGAAGACGTAATGACAGGCTCAGGAGAACTAAATAGGTTATTTCTTTGATAATAAGCCACTAAGCTTATAACCGCTGCGAGCGTAATCCCTATTTTAGCCATACGTTTCATGTTAATACCTCTTTCAAGTTTTCCAAGTACGTTTTTACCTTTTCTAACTGTTCGATGACCCTGTTTATTTTATTTCGCTGACTTCTGCCTGATTCTATCAACTGACGAGCAGCGGCCAATTGGTGCCCTTTGTATTCGACTAAATACACGATTTCGTCCAAAAGCTCAATGTCGCCTCGGTTGTAAATGCGGTCGCCACCGCGTTTTTCGGGGCGTAACATGGGGAATTGAGTTTCCCAGTAACGTAACTTTGAGGTATTTTCAAAACCATAACGTGCGGCTACCTCGTTGATGTCGGAGATTAGCTTGGGCTCGGGATAAACGGGGCGTTCTCCCTTGTTTGGAAGCTTTTTCGACTTAGTTATTGCCATAATACTTCAAATAAGTGACCAATCGTTCAAAATTACTAAGCTCAGTTTCACTGCCAAACTTTGTAAGGTAATTTCGGTAAGTGGTCTCTAATTGGGCATAACGCGGATTATCGTTGAGTTTGGCGGCAATCATCCCTTTGTAGCAGCGATGAACCTGATTATAAAGGTGTTTGGAAGGCTTCTGCGCTTGACCGTTTAAAATCTGGTCAATATCAGCAAGTCTCGTAACAGAATTTAAAAACCCGAAACCTGAAAGATTCATAAATTCCATGATGGAATCACAGGCATCGTTGAGATCTTCGTCGTTTTGGATTTTATACCGAAAGTACTTTACGTTGTTGTAGTTGCCCGTCGAAATGATAAGGGTATTGACATCGGCTCGAAAATCTATGAGGTTGACATTCAAAAATTGCTGGGCAATCTGCTCAATTTGGTCATTGCGACATCCGATGTGCACTTCTACCCAGGCATCACGTTCTTTTTCGTATTCTGACACCGAAAAAATGACGTTGACAAACCCCGAAGATGTACTTCTCCGAAACTGTTTTTTATCCATCAACAAGTGAAATTCTGCTGATTCAAAAAAATCGTAAAGGGCATAATACAACTTAGCTTCGGTGGTTTTAATACTCATAGATAGAATAGTTTAAACGATAACCATTTCCTCACGGAACAAGTTTACGGTTTTATTAAAACTATCCAAACGTGTTTTTGGGGCTAAAAGTACAATGGCTATAGATTATTTAAAGCTAGCCATTGAAAAAAATGGCATTAATTAAGGCCAATGCTGTACTTTTGCGAAAAAATAGCCCATGACTTTCACTCTAAAATCAATTATTTTTCTTTGTACTTTTTCTCTGGGTTTGATTATCAAAGGATTTACTCAAAATCCACTCACCCAAACTCTCCGAGGCTACTCGTACGTGGTCGATTGATATTCAAAACTTAACAAATACTGAAAACGAAGCCTACAGCTACTACGATACCTATCAGCACCAAATTGTCCAGCAGTTTCAGCTGGGAATGATTCCAGTGATTAATTATCGCGTAGAGTTTTAAAACGCATCAATATGGATACTACGAAACTCAATGCGGCCGTCGATGTCGGGAATACTTTTGCTAAAATTGGATGGTTTGAAGGAGAAACTTTGATACATAAAGCGTCAAAAATTCCTATTGAAACGTTAGAAGAACACCTTCGGGCTAACCCGCCGTTGTCCGCTATTTTATCATCTACGAGTCAAGATACCACAAACTATGCCGATCTACTCAGAGGAACAGGAACAATTGTATTCCAGTTGACACCCACGCTGCCATTGCCTATTGAAAAAAACTACGATACTCCCACCACCCTTGGGGCCGACCGAGTAGCGGCGGCAGTTGGCGCCAAAGTACTTTTTCCCAATGACCATTGTTTGGTCATTGACATGGGGACTTGTGTTACGTATGATTGGGTAAGTGCAGCTGGAGTTTTTGAAGGAGGAATAATTTCTCCTGGCTTTCGTATGCGATTTCAGGCCATGAACGCGTTTACTAAAAGGTTACCTTTAATAGAAATCAATTTAGCCGATTTTCAGGTACCAAATTTGGTGGGTAAAAGTACCCACACGGCCATGGAAAGCGGCGCATTTAATGGCCTTTTGGCCGAAATACAAGGGTTTATCGAACGTTATCGTTCCGAACGAGGTGAATGTCAGGTGCTTTTATGCGGAGGTGATGCTCCTTTATTTGAAAATAGCCTCAAAAATCGCATCTTTGCGGCACCAAATGTAGTCCTAACGGGTTTAAATCGAATTTTACAATATAATATCAATTTACAAAATGCGTAAGCTTTTCCAGTGGAGTTGGGTAGTAGGGGCTTTATTTATTCAATCAAATGTTATAGCTCAAGGCTTAGGGAATGCCCCTTATTCAGCAATTGGAGTAGGGGAATTGATGAGCTCAGGTTATGCTCCTACTAATGGGATGGGAGAGGCTGGCGTAAGTAATGCTAATCCGTTGTATGTCAATTCGCTAAATCCAGCACTTTTGGCTGCCAATCGATACACGATGTTCGATGTGGGGGTTATGGGTCAGTATAAAGGGCTTCGTGATGCAAAAGAAGCACAGCGTGATTTTGGAGGAAATATTAGTTATCTAGCCCTATCTTTTCCTTTGGCACCAAAATGGTCAGCAGGAATTAGCATTAAACCTTATAGTTTTATCGATTACCAACAAAATTCGTACGCTCGAATCGGTACTTCAATTTATGAAGCCCAATATGTGTATTCGGGTAAAGGTGGCCTCAACCAAATTAGCTTTACCAATGGGGTGCAGCTTACAAAATCTCTTAGCGTGGGTATTGATGCCAATTATTTGTTTGGCAACTACAACAAAAGCGTTACTTCGCAAGTACGAATCGGTGATAGCCGCGATTATATCGTGAGTTATGACGATCGTTATAACATGAAGGACTTAAACGTGAGAGGTGGAGTAGCTTGGCGTCAAAAACTCAAAAAAGACCATTTCCTTAATTTTGGAGCAACTTATAAGTTTAGCTCTGCCGTTTCTACCTTCCGAAATACAACTGTTGAGGTTCAAAGTAGCAATAATTCACCTGTTACTAACCCAGATACCGTAACTCAGACTAATTTGAAAGTAACTTTACCAACTATCTGGCGCGTAGGGGTGAGTTATGAATATCTGTATCGATTGTCGGTATCAGCAGATTACGAACGCCAATATTGGACCAAATACGTTGGGGTTGGAGGTACCAATGAAAACATGCGTGATGGCCAAAATTATCATTTTGGTATTGAATATATGCCAAAATATAACTCAACAAAATATTGGGATTTGGTGTTTTATCGTGCTGGATTTACCTATAAACAAACGCCTTTAGTGGTAGGTACAAAACCCATTGACGACATGAGTGTTTCTTTGGGAGTTTCTTTACCCGTTGGACGAAATTTTGTTAATCTAATCAATCTTTCGGTTGTAGCGGGGCAACGAGGAAGTATTTCCTCCCAAACCTTTCGAGAACGTTATGCTCGATTTGTCATCGGGTTCTCTTTGAAAGATGTTTGGTTCCAAAAATTCAAAGTTGACTAATGCTTCAAATGCTCTTTTCGAAGAGCATTTTTTTTCGACTTACCCTCTAATTTTTGAATAAAATAAAAAAGAGATGGTAATTATAAAAAATATTTTTTTGAGATAAACGCTTTATTATCAGCATATTCGTATGCTTGCATACAAATTTTTGCTAAAAAAAATGAAAAAAAATCTCTTTAAAAAACAATTACTTTTGGAAAGTCTATCAAAAAAGCCTAATTTTACCGCCAAGATGTTAAGGTGGGTTAATACAACATCTGCAAAGATGCAAATGGGAGATAAACTTTTATCTCCTATTTGTTTTATAGTACTTCTCACTATTGGAATGGCGTGCCAAGAGAAAAAAAGTGCTACGAAGTTTATCCCCTACAAAGGCCCCCTCGAAGAAGCTGAAAAATTGGAAGTTCTCTACAGCGAAGAAGGGTTATTAAAAGTTCGAGTAAAGACCGAAAAGCAAATTAAGTCGGGATTGGACGATAAAATTTTTCCTAAGCAAATCTTTGTCGATTTCTTTGGCCCCAATGGCCAAGTCATGACAACATTGGTGTCTGACTCAGGAAGGTATGATTCCCGTACAGGAATGTATCGGGTGATTGGCAATGTGAAAGTGGTAAATACCTTGAAACAAGAACGATTGTTGACCGATGAGCTAACTTGGAACCCTAACACAAAAAAAGTATATACCGAAAAACCTGTGATGGTTGAAAATCAGATGTCAGGGGAGCAAATGAAGGGGATTGGCCTGGATGCCAATCAAGATTTTACACAGTACAGTATTCGTCGGCCTACGGGCTTTTTCAATGCTCCAGCGGGGATGGCGCCGAATTAACTCTTTATAATAAATTTATTAAAGTAAAGCGAGGAAAAAAGATACCTTCCTCGCTTTTTCTGTTTAGGTCTATCCCCCCGTTTCCCTGATGAAAAGACGCATTTTTATTCAAAACGGAGCTGCGGCTCTTTCTACTTTGCCGTTTATTTCGCTTGAACCTTTTGCTGTTCAGGTTTCGAATAAACCTGCTTGGCTGGTCGAGTGGATTAAGAACTATGATGGCTCGATTGACAATTATCGTGCTTTGAAAGTAAGAGATTTAAGTAACCCTTTCGTGGGAGGGTACATGGACGAGGCCGATATTCCAAATCCCCATACAACGAGCGGTTTTATCATTACGGCCTGTATGCTAATGTCTTGTCCTGAATCCTCGCATTTTCAGTCAGCAGAATTGCTTAAAGAGGTAGAGGCAGCGGCAGCTTGTATGTTGAAAATGCAACATTCGGATGGGACGATTGATTTACTTTCAACCAATTTTCACTCAACCCCCGATACAGCGTTTGTTCTTGAAAACATAGTGCCTGCTTATCGGTATCTGAAATCTTCTTCATTGAAAAGCAGAGAAAAATCGCTTGAATTGATCACAAAGTTCCTGAAAAATGCGGGAGAAGCGCTTATCGTTGGAGGCATTCATACGCCAAATCATCGTTGGGTAGTTTCCGCAGCGTTGACAAAGCTCAATGAAATTTTTCCCGATGCTCGTTATGTGCAACGAATCGAGCAATGGTTGGCCGAACACATCGATATTGACCCCGACGGACAGTACAACGAAAAAAGCACAAATACTTATTCTCCCATCGTGAATCGGTCGTTGATTATCATGGCAAAAGGACTTCGTAAGCCCGAGTTGTTGGAGCCTGTTCGCCGCAATTTAGTGATGACGATCTACTTTATTCACTCAAACGGTGAAGTAGTAACAGAAGCCTCAAATCGGCAAGATAAAGGTATTATCGCCAACATGTCGCGTTACTATTATTGTTATCGCTACATGGCTTTGCACGATAAAGACGGATTAATGGCAGCGATGTGCCGCCAAATTGAACAAACCAGCACGAAAGGCCAGTTGGCGGGTTATTTAGATTATTTTCTTGAAGATCCAAGCCTGTGGGACGAACTTCCTGCCAACAAACCACTTCCCACCAGTTATGCTAAAGCCTTTCCCTATTCGGGGGTAGTGCGGATTCGTCGGGAGAATTGGGATGCAACCATTTTGGCAAAAAATGCCGCTTGGTTGACCTTCCACAAAGGGAATTCGGTGCTTCAGGCGATGCGGGTGGCCGCTTCTTTCTTTGGGAAAGGCCAATTTCAAACCGAAAAAATTGAACAAGAAGGTAATACTTGGGTGTTAAAACAAACGCTTGATGGGCCTTATTTTCAGCCATTTACGGCTGATAAAATCGCACCCGACGGAGATTGGGACAAAATGCCTCGAAACGATAGACCCCAAAGCGAGGTACAAAAGCTGACATCAACAGTACGTATTAAAGAAGTGGTGGGTGGCCTTGAAGTACAGGTTGAACTCACTGGAACGGAGGGTGTGCCTGTGTCGTTGGAATTAATTTTCAGGGCTGGAGGAGAGTTGTCGGGGGTAGTACCGTATGCGAAACGGGCAAATGCGTATTTGTTAGCGGGAGAGGAAGGTACATACACTCTAAATGGAGATAGCATTCGTTTTGGAAAAGGCCGCGCTGAGCACAAAGGCGTGGTGCTTCGTGGTGCTTTACCCCCTATCGAAGCCCCAACGGTTTATCTGACGGGTTTTACCCCGTTTACCCATACCCTTAGGTTAGGATAATTGAAGCAATTTTCTATCATACTAAACGCTTATACCGAATGAAAAAAGAATCAACCGTTTCGAGGAGGGAGTTTGTTGGAAAAGCTGCCTCGGCTTTGGCAGGATTTACGATTGTACCTCGTTTTGTATTGGGCGGGACGCGTCCTGATGGCACTAAATACATTGCGCCAAGTGATGTTATTTCGTTGGGTTTTATTGGAACAGGTAAGCAAGGGCGTGGCCTTACAACCTCGTTTTTAAGTACCAATGAAGTGCGGATTGTGGCTTTAAGCGAAGTTTACAAAGCCAAAGCTCAACTAACGCTTGACCGAATTAAGGCACACTATGAAAAAAATACTCAGTTAGGTACTTATTCAGAGATTCCTGTCTATGTCGATTTTCGAGAGTTATTAGCTCGTAAAGATGTGGATGCTGTGGTGATTGCCACACCTGACCACTGGCATGCTGCCATGTCGGTAAAAGCCGCTGAGGCAGGGAAAGATATTTATTGCGAAAAACCCCTCGCTTTGACCATTCGGGAAGGGCGCGCTATGGTAAATGCGGCACGGAAATACAACCGAGTGTTTCAAACGGGGAGTATGCAACGTTCATGGCCAGAGTTCAGACAAACTGCTGAGCTAGTTCGTAATGGTTACATTGGTGAAATCAAAAGCATTAAAGTAAACGTAGGGCCACCACCTAAACCGTATGATTTATCCGCTGAGGCCATTCCCGAAGGACTTGATTGGGACAAATGGCTAGGGCCAAACAGCTCCGTAGCATTTAATTCAGAATTAGCTCCTCCAATTACTAAAGATGTGTTTCCCAACTGGCGGAACTACAAAGAATTTGGTGGTGGAATGGTTACCGATTGGGGCGCTCACATGTTTGATATTGTGCAATGGGCACTGGATATGGATAATAGTGGTCCGGTAGAAATTATTGCTCCTGATGGAAAAGAACACCCGTTTCTGACTTATCGTTATGAGAACGGCATCACAATGACCCATGAAAAGTGGGATTGGAGCAATGCCATTCATTTTGTGGGTACGGAAGGTGAAATAAAAGTGCAACGACGAAAGTTGGAAACAACGCCTACTTCGCTCAAGGATAAGTACATTGGTGAAACCGAAAAGCATGTCTACAAGAGCGAAAATCACTACAAAGATTTCTTGGATGCCATGCGCAAACGTAGCAGGCCAATATGTGACGTTGAAATTGGTCATCGCACTTCTTCGGTTTGTAACTTGGGCAACATCGCTTACGAATTGAAACGCACTTTGCAGTGGAATCCTAAAAAAGAACAATTTAAAAACGACAAAGAAGCCAACGAACTCTTGGGACGTTCGATGCGCCCTGAGTGGGGAATAAAGATTTAACTAACAACAAAAACGGCGGGTTAACCCGCCGTTTTTACTATTTTGAAGGACATTTTTCTAAAGCAGTTTGGACGGTTTTTACGGTCGTAATTTCCGTTTCTTTCCCCCAAGTAGCATAGACATAGGTCATAATTTCGGCAATTTCTAACTCTTTCAAGTCAGGATTCGCAGGCATGGCTCGGTTATAGATTTTGCCATTGACGGTCATGGGTTGATGAACCCCATTTTTAATCCAACATATCACCTGAGCTTTGTCTTTTAGGTAGTCAGTTGAAAGGGCAGGGTAGAGGTTTTCTAAACCTTTACCGTCGCGTTGGTGGCAATTGGCACAATGCGTTTGAAACAACGTAAAGCCTTCGGCTACGTATTGTTCGTGCTTAATGGCGCTTTCACCCTGACAAGAAAGGAACAAAACCACAAGAAATGCTCCCAATAGAAATGTTATTTTCATGTATTTCTATTGTTTTTCGTTCTTGTATTCTTCTCGAAGCCTTTCAATATCAGCGATTAAGCGTTGAGTTCCTGCTTCGTCGGTGCCGTTGTACATTCCCCTGACGCGTTTTTGTTTATCGACCAACACAAACGCCCCACTATGGATGTACCCTCCAGGAGCGGTTGAATCGGCTCCTGCAACAACCAAGTATTGTTTTTCCCCAATTTCGTAAATTTTTTCCCGTTGCCCCGTTACAAACATCCACTGAGTACTAGTCACCCCTAAATCCTTGGCGTATTTTTTCAAAACGCTAGGTGTATCGTGGTCAGGGTCGATAGTGTGCGACAAAATAGCAACCTCGTTTTCTCCTTTAAACTTTTCGTACACTTTTTTCATTTGTTTTTTCATCACAGGGCAAATCGTAGGGCAGGTCGTAAAGAAAAAATCAGCGACGTAGATTTTGTCGTTGAAATTTTGTGCGGTTACAGTGTCTCCGTTCTGATTCACAAACTTAAAATCAGGGATGGTATGGTAAACGGTATCAACGACTTCTTTGCCATCCACTATTTTTTTGATGGTTTCTCGTTCTCCCAAAATAGGTAAACGCTCGGCATTCCCTCCGCAGTTCCAGAGGGCAAAAGCTATTAAGAGTACAATTAATTTATTCATTCTAATAAAGTGGATAAATTTTGAAGACAAACTTATTTTCCTAAGAATGTCTTGGCTTTATCCATACCCTCTCGCATTTTTTCACGTACGGCACTTATACGAGTTTTTTCGGCATCCATAGCTTTTAATGCTTCGTCACTGTTTAGTGCTTTGAGTGAATCGCCACGGTAATCGTGCATCCAATCCATCATTGCTTTGTCAGCGTCTTGGAGGGTGGAGCTAATGGCTAACGCTTCGTCTTTACGTTTTTGGAGACTATCATTTGAGCTGATTTTCAACAAGCTATCCAATTTTGTTATTTCAGCGGATAACCCACTTTTGTATTCCATAAGCTGGGTCATTTGAGGCATGATTTCGTCATGAATGACAAAGACTTCTTTTTCGGCGTTTTCAACGGCAGATTTGTCTTGTCCACATGAGCTTAAAAGAGCTAGGCAACACACGGCAACAATGATATTTTTCATTTTGTAATTGGTTTTATTGATTAATTGGATTGCCAATGGCCTGCTAAAACAAGCTCGTTTTCCCTTTTTGACGCTGATTAATTTGAGCTTGTAACATTTCTTTGGCGTTTTGAATGATTGCTTCGCTTGGTTTATTTCCTCCAATCATTTGTGCAATTTCTTGCACTCGTTCATCAAAGGTTAATTTTTTGATTCGACTAACTGTTTTTTCGGCCGAATTGTCTTTATATACAAAATAATGGGCATTGCCATACGTAGCGATTTGATGCAGGTGAGTAATGGCAATCACTTGGTGGTTTTGGGCTATATCGTTCATCATTTGCCCCATTTTAATTGCAATTTCGCCCGATACCCCCGTGTCAATCTCATCAAAAATGATAGTAGGTAGTTTGCGTTTACTTGCTAAAATGTACTTAATAACCATCATCAAACGTGAAAATTCTCCTCCAGAAGCTACGTTTTTGAGTTGTTGCGGTTTAATTCCCTTGTTGGCACTAAATAAGAAATCTACGTCATCAACTCCGTCTTCAGAAGGTTCAATCTGAGTTTGTTGAATATTCAAAGATGCGTTAGGCATGCCGAGGTCTAACAGATATTTTTGGACTTCTTTTTCGATTGGGTCAATAACTATTTTCCGCGAGTGAGAAAGCTTTTCGGCACTCTTTTGAAGTTTAGCGGTTGTTTTTTCAACCGCTACTTGCGCTTTCGAAATGTCTTCGTCGAGGTTGAGTACACGACTTACTTTTACTTCCAATTCATCCCGAATGGCAATCAGTTC
This sequence comes from Runella sp., assembly GCA_023254175.1. Taxonomy (GTDB): domain Bacteria; phylum Bacteroidota; class Bacteroidia; order Cytophagales; family Spirosomataceae; genus Runella. Next base: position 28,320 of record JALQYJ010000125.1, read on the forward strand.
GCTCAAAGATTTGGCTTGGTGTTTTTGCTGAAGGTGATAAAACAAATTAAGCCTTTCGCGTACTTCATCGGCCCGGGCATCATCAATTTCAACAGAATCTTGTTCGTCATTGATTTCAGAAGCCAAGTCTTTCAGTTCAATATAAGCGCTTTGCGTTCTTTCGCGAAGCTGTTCGTATTGTGGAGCCAATTTACTAATTGAATTGAGGCTACTGACGGCATTTTTTAGCAGAGATAATGCCGACTGTTCGGGGTTGTCTAAGTAACTACTAGCCAATTGAAGCCGTTCTTTTACATCAGCGGCATTCTCTAAAATGGTAAGTTCTTGTTCTAATTGTTCTTGTTCGTCTGGGAAAAGGCGAACTTTCTCTAGTTCATCAAACAAAAATTGATTATAGTCGGATTCTTTTCGGAGTTGGGTTGCTTCTGATTTAAGGCGTTCCAAAACTTGAATTGATTTTCGGTAGGCCTGATAATCAGTATGGTACTGACGTAGTATGGCCTCGTTTTGAGCGTAAGTATCAACAATTTGCAACTGAAACTCGTTTGAACCCAATAGCAAAGTATCATGTTGCGAATGAATATCCATTAATTGCCCCGTAATACGCCGAAGCGTTTCTAAGTTGACGGGGGTATCATTGATAAAAGCCCGAGATTTACCAGAGGGGCTTATCTCTCTTCTGACGAGACAAGTGGTAGAAAAATCAAGCTCTGCTTCTTCAAAAAGATGCTCAATAAAGTACCCATTCAAATCGAAGGTTCCTTCAATGATACATTTTTCAGAGGGATTATAAAGAACTTTAGTATCAGAACGGCTGCCAAGTAACAACCCAATAGCCCCCAACATAATGGATTTACCCGCTCCCGTTTCGCCTGTAATGATATTGAGCTGAGGGTCAGGAATAAGCTCCAGAAGTTCAATTAATGCGTAATTTTTAATCAGTAGATGCGCAAGCATAAAGCATATCTCGGTTGAACCGCCGCGAAGTTAGTCAACTATTCAACAAAAAGGAATGCTTTTCGGTTTGCAAATCTTTAAAAATTAGCTGTTTTGTCGTAAATGACAGATTCAATTTGAGTAAATGCGAGTGGATGTAGATACTTTCGATAGTCTCGAAGAAAAAGCAGTTGATTTTCGATACGTTCGCACTCCCCATAAAAAGTCTGATTGCTTTTGAGTATCACATTTACTGTCTTGCCGATGAGGCCCTGGGCGTGCTGTTCCAACGAACCAAGTGGAATTTTAACCAATCTTTTACTCATTAGCGTATTAATTTACGGTAGGTTTCGGTTTTTGCAGGGTCAAGCTGCGAAAGTATAGTAAATGCTTTCTGACGATCGTCTTTGCTGGCTTCTGCCATTATTTTGTAAATTTCTTCTCCTTTTGCATCAAAAAAAGAGTTGATATATACCGCGCTAGGCATCCCTTTACTTGCTTGCTGTATAGTATTTAGCATACTCATGACCTGTTGACGAGCCGTAATAGGGTTTTCAGTAAATTTATCCAATCCCAAGCGGTGATATGAATACATAGACTCACGAACAGGTAGCATGATTTGGTTATTCAAATTATCAATTAACCAGTAGCGATTTCGACGGTCGCCGCCTGTAGTATTCCATCCAGCTGGAACACCCGCAGGATTTACCCCTGTTGCAAGGTTAGCAGTTTGAAGTGCTTTTTGTAAATATAGATTTCCGCCAAGCTTGCTAAACGTATCATAATCTACGGCCAAAATAAGGTACGCATAAAATGCCAAGGTTTGCGTGAGCTCATCACTGTAGGTATTTTCATTATAATACATTGGGTTGCTTGGCAAGTAGCTGAAGTTAAAGTTACGATCAATAAAATTTAAAATAACTGATTCGTAACTCGTACCAAACACAGGTCGTGTGGCTACTACTTGGGCGGTGCCTTCATAAACGCCCTGGGCAGGTGAGCGCACAAGGTTGATATTAATTTTGCAAGAAATGCGTTCTTCAGGATTGTAATTGTCATTGGTCCAACGCCGCGCGTTTATGAAATCACCTATGACGGATCTTAATTGGTCTAGGTTGGCGTTGTCGGTATTTTGTTGTGAAACAAGCTGATTATAGTTGAGCGTAACAATGCAATTAAGTTCTTGAGCATGGCCATTGTGAAATGAAAGCAAACCACACAGGCTAATGATAATCAAGCAGCTATATTTTTTTATTGTAGTCATAAGGAGGATAATGAATTTCTAATTGACAATTTAGTATTTCAACTTTGAAACCACAAGGGATAAAATATCTTGTGCTACATCGTTTTTAGATTTAAGTTCAAAACGATGCACGGTAGAATCTGATTCAATAACGGTTATTTTATTGGTATCGTATTCAAACCCTGCTCCTTTGTCGTTGAGAGAGTTTAGTATAATTAAATCTAAATTTTTTGAAGCTAATTTACCTAGAGCATTTTCAAACTCATTGTCTGTTTCAAGCGCAAACCCAATCATCAACTGACCTTCTTTTTTGTGGCGACCAAGTGTAGCTGCAATATCAACTGTTTTGGTTAATTCAATGGTAAACTGTGCTTCTTTTTTCTTGATTTTTTTATCGGCGGGGTGAGCTGGAGTGTAGTCAGCAACGGCAGCAGATAAAATAACAATATCGGCTGTGGGGAAATCATTGGCGGTTACTTCGTACATTTCTTGGGCTGATTTTACTTTGATAAGCCGAATGCTTGAATCAGGTACTGTTTGGTTTGTTGGGCCACTAACTAGCGTGACTTCCGCACCTGCAAATGCGAACGCTTTTGCAATAGCATAACCCATTTTACCAGTTGAGTGGTTGCTGATATAACGAACTGGATCGATTGGTTCTTGGGTGGGGCCAGCTGTTATTAGAATTTTCTTTCCTATCAAAGGTTCCTGACCTGAGAAATGTTTTTCTAAAGCGGTTACAATGTGTTCGGGCTCGGCCATGCGACCTGTGCCAATCAATCCACTTGCGAGTTCTCCATGTTCTGCTTTAAGGATATGATTTCCGTATCTTTTCAACGTGTCAATGTTTGCTTGTGTAGACCCGTGTTGGTACATATCGAGGTCCATTGCAGGAGCAAAAAATACTGGACAACGTGCCGATAAGTAAACGGCTGTTAGTAAGTCATTACAACTTCCTATCGCGCATTTTGATAGTGTATTGGCAGTAGCTGGGGCTATAACCATAATGTCTGCCCAAAGCCCTACTTCCACGTGGTTATTCCACTCGCCAGCTTCATTTTTTATAAATTCGACTAGTACTGGACGTTTGGACAGCGTGGCTAAGGTCAGTGGAGTTATAAATTCTTTTGTAGCTTCAGTCATGATAACTTGGACTTCGGCACCTGCTTTGATAAGTAGCCGAACTAGTACTGCACTTTTGTAAGCGGCGATACTTCCACTAATACCAACGACAACTTTTTTGTTTTTTAGAATAGACATAATGGCCGATTAGAAGAATAAAGAAAGCCGCACAAATCTAAGGATAGGTGCGGCTTTTTACTAAGTATCTTTCTGATGTTTGTTACTTGCTGTCGTCTTCGTCATTTGAACGCCAGTATAATTTATCTTCCATGAACTCTTCGATTGCAATGCTCGTAGGTTTTGGCTGACGCTCATAAAATTTCGAGATTTCGATTTGCTCACGGTTTTCAAACACTTCTTCAAGGTTGTCGATACCAGAAGCAAACTCAGCTAATTTGTTGTTGAGTTCTTCTTTGGTTTTTGAGGCAATCTGACGGGCACGACGTGAAATAATCGAAACAGACTCGTACAAGTTGCCAGTTTTGGCCGCAAGCTTGTCGGAGTCGCGTGTTATGATAGAAGGTGATGCTGCCATATATGTTAATTGATAAATGTTACGAATGATTTATTTGTTTTGAGGTATCGTTGACGACGGAGTAGAAAGCTTTCCAGTATTAGAGGTTGTATTGGCTGCTTTTGTTGCTTTCTCTGCCTCCAAAATCGTTGTTAGCTCTTTTTGACTCCCTTCATAGTATCGCTCGGCTTGGCGAACGTACCTACTCTTGGGGTACTTATCAATAAAAGCTAGGTAATATTTGTTGACATCCTGATAACGTTCTTTTTGTTTTTCAATAAAACTCAGTTTAGCGAGTTTGTATTGGGCGTCGACTCGAAGAAACGAAAGCTCTTCGTTATATTTTGAATCAGGAAATTCTTTTTGATAGTTATTAATGGTTACTACCGCCGAACGAAAATTAGCAATGTTTGCTTCGCTTGTTTGGTAGTATAGCTTCGCTTTTTCATACGCCTTTTTTTCCAACTTATCACGGAGTTCCAAAATCAAAGTAGTGCATTCTTCACGAAAAGTACTTTCTGGATAGGTATTGACAAAATCCTGAAGAGCCCCAATCGCCGTTAAAGTACTGGCTTGGTCTAGGTTAAAATTAGGCGAATCTTTGTAAAGGGAATAGGCGTGCATGTACAAAGATTCCTGCGCATATTCACTACGCTGGAATGTCTCATAAAAGTTTTTAAACAAAAACTGTGACATATTGTAATTAGCCTGCTTAAAATTACAATAGGCATTGTAGAATTGAGCCAACTCTGCTTGCTGAGCGTCTTTGCCGTTCAAGAGTGGTGTGATTTCTTCAAAAAGTAGACCAGCGTGGTAGTAATCAGCTTTCTTATAATATTGGAGAGCTGCCTCGTATTTTTGCTCGAGGGTTCCTTCTTTTTGAAGTTTTGAAAATTTACTGCACGAACCCAAAACAAGGGCGGTCAAAAATAGCAGGGTGTATCCGAATAGGGTCTTATGCATAGCGGGCACAAAAATACAAAAATAGCTTTATATCTCCCAACGAAATATAAAGCTAGAAAAGTATGCCTTCAGTAAAGAATTCAATATTAGTGGCGAATCAATAATTTTTTTGTTGCAGTTGCTTTTCCTTCAAGAAGCAGACGGTAGAAATAAACACCTGTAGGCATCTCACGGGTTGAGATACGTAACTGACGGTCGTTTTTGTCTAATTCATATTCTGCTACGCTGTTTCCAATTACATTGAAAAGCGTAATTTTCGCAATACCAACTGAGCCCGCAATTTGATAGTCAATTTCGGTGTAGTCGTTGGCAGGGTTTGGATACGCATTTAAAACTCTGATTTTGTCGCTGTTGAAAAGTAAATCTTCAGATTTTGTTTCATCAAGTGACGGACGAGAATCGGTAGCAGCTACAATTGCCGTTTCTTTAGTGGTGCGATTTTTAACAGTAGTTGTAGTACTTGTAGTAGCAGGGGTACTAAGCATTACTGAACGGTAAAAAGCATTAATAGCCGCACTAGGACGTAACTGTATACTTCTATCTAGCGAACTTGGAATCTTCGTTAAAGTTGCTGCGGGTGTTTCCGCTGGCTTTTTACCGATATTTAATCGGCTTTTGCTGCGACTGTTATCAGTTTGAGCAAATACATTACTAAGCGTCAGTAAACTGAGGCAAGTGAGTAACGTATATATGAGTATAGTTTTTTTCATAGCTGATATTGGACTTAATGAGCATAGATTGGGTCCTTGTGTTTGTGCAAAAATATATTGAAAAAAAATGAAAATCAAAAAACTGTACTTAAAATGTTGTTAAAAATTACTAATCGGTTGTACAATATATACGACGTAAATTCGTGAAAAAGTTTCGCACTTGCCTAAAGTTTTTTTGTTTTAGATTTAACTTTTGATTTTGGGAGTGTTTTCTTTACTGTCGGCATGAGCTTTTCTGGTACTTTTTCTATTGCTTTGACAGTATTGGGTGGATTAGGTTTAAAATTAGCTTTCGCAAAAATTCCTTCTTTGGTGGGTTTTTCTTGGTCTCTCCAATTAAAGCCTTCTAGTTGCTTTTCTTCGGCTTTAACATTTTGAGGAGGAATAAACTTCCCTTCTGGTTGACCCACAAATTGAATACGTTTTACTTGGTTTTGTTTAAAATTGAGGGTCATTTTGGCACATTCTACTCGATTCATCCCCATAGGTTTGAGTACATCATCAGCAATAAAATAGACACTTTCTCCGTTTCCTTCCACAAAAACTTTCTGCAAACGAGTACTATCGTCAAACGAGGCGGTGATGCGTCTTCCTTTGACCTGATTATAATTGAGTAATGTATCGCGAGCTATGATAAATGATTTTGCCCGTAAATACATCGTTCTTAGTTTTTGGTTAACTAGTTGTGCAATAATCGAATCGGCTTCCATTTGGTATTGTTTTGACCAAATGATGGGCTTTTTTAAAAATGTAATATTAGAGTCTAATGAATTATAAATCAGTGAGTCACATTTACTTTGTAAGTCCCTTTTAAACAATAATACGTTTTTATAACCAATCAAATGACGAGGCTTTTGAGCTGATGACGTGTCACTTTTGTTGCTTTTCTGAGCCAGTTTTTGAGACTTTGAGGTACTAGAAATCGAATCCATTTTGATTTCAACTGAATACAAGGTGTCGGCCGTCATAAATAACGTATCTTTCGCAATGACAGTACGTGTCAGAGCGTGACCCCATACTTTGGATTTGCCTAATTTTCCGTCGTATTGTCCAAAATCTCCGTTCAAAATAGTTTCGTTATTCTTGGCAACCAATTCTACTTTTCCTTTGGCAAAGCCTCTTTTATTGAGATTGTCGAAAGTGAGTGAATCTCCTGTAAGCGTGTAATCGGGATTGTCAATGGTGGTTCGTGTTCGAAAAACCGACTCTCCTGTCTCCGTATTATAAGAACCATTTTTGGCGACAACTGTCCCGTCTTTGCTCGTAACTTTTGTCATACTCCTAAAATCCGCCACTTTGGTGAGAGAATTATAAACAAGGGTGTCGGTCGTTAGGGTATATTTTTTGTTTACCAATTTTACTTCTTTGTAATAGGTCGAAATTTTGGTGCGAGTATCATAATACCCTTGTTTACTGGTAAGGGTATTTTCGGCATCTACGGTTTTTCCTCGATTGGGGTAAAAGGCAATCCCGCTTGCCATATCGTACTCAATTCGGTTGGAAGTAAGTGTTCGTTTACGGTCTTTAAGAGTAACGGTTTTTCCCGAAACTTTTGCTAATCGATTATTTCCATAATAAAATAGGGTGTCGCCTGTAATAGTAACAGTGTCTCCTTGCACAATTTTAACGTTTCCATAGGCTTCTAGGGCATTTGAAAATACATTATGAATGGCTAAATCGCAGTGCATGACGGCCCCTTTGTGCTGAAAAGTAACTCTACCCTTCACTCGACGAACTTCATTACCGTCGGTTTGTTTATAAAAAGTTATACTATCGGCACCTAGCAAATATACCTTCTCTTCACCCACAACCGTTGGGGTTGGGCGTTGAGCGTTTGTTTGTATGGCTAGGAATAAACCCATGATAACAATGAGATATTTTATCCGTAATACGCACAAAACCACCGATGGGTTGCAAAGAAATATACGATAGTTTGAAAAAATCATGGATTGCAAAAAGTGGACAGTTTACTATACTGAGTTAGAAAACGTACAAAATTAACTAAAAACGGCTTGGCCTTTCATTCTTAACATACATTAACGAAAACAAGAAAGCCAACAGTCAATCCTATATTTCGACTGTTGGCTTCCAATACTCCCAATTCAATGACTAGAACGAAGGGGCTTTTAACCGTAAACCGGCCTCTTCGGGAAGTCCAAAAAGTAAATTCATATTTTGAACAGCTTGGCCCGATGCACCTTTGGTTAGATTGTCAATTGCGCTGGTAATCAGCAATTTATTTCCTTGTTTTTGTAATTGAATTAAACACTTATTGGTGTTTACCACTTGTTTTAAATCAATATCTTGGGTCGTTATGTGCGTAAACGGATGAGAGGCGTAAAACGATTGATAAAGTGCTACGGCTTCCTCTAACGTACCCGAAAAATGCGTATAAACGTTGGCCATAATGCCGCGCGTAAAATCACCACGGTAGGGAATAAAATTGACATCCTGGGTAAAACCTTCTTGAAGGCTCGCCAAACTCATTTTTATTTCCTTAAGGTGTTGGTGAGTGAACGCCTTATAAATTGAAATATTATTATTGCGCCAAGTAAAGTGGGTGGTTGCGCTTAACGACTGTCCAGCACCCGTTGAGCCCGTAATGGCACTGACGTGAATATCATCGGTTAAAAGCCCCGCCGAAGCCAACGGAAGCAGAGCGAGTTCGATGCTAGTTGCAAAACAGCCTGGGTTAGCGATTTTGGTTGCCGTTTTGATTTGTTCACGTTGAAGTTCAGGCAAGCCATAGACAAAGCCATTGGATTGGTCGCGGAAATCGGTACTGAGGTCAATGATTTTTACGGCTGCTGGGACTAGATATTCTGTCAAAAATTTCTTTGACTCGTTATGCCCTGAACAAAGAAAAATCACCTCTAACCCTTCTAATTGGAGTAAGGTCACAATATCTTCTCCCGAAAAAGTCAATTCGGTGTCGCCCAATAAATCGGTATGTGTGGCATACACAGGTTTACCTGCTTGGCTTTTGGAGTGTGCCCAGCGAATTGAAGCGTGGGGATGATTGATTAAAATACGTAACAATTCGCCGCCAGTATAACCCGCAGCGCCGACAATTCCTATGTTTATCATTGGTGATAGGTGAGTTTTGGGGGCGTACTTATTTCGCTGCCTGCATTTCCTTTTGGAGACGCTTGGTGAGGGTTAAACCAACTTCGTCAATTTGAGCAGCCATGATTTCGTCTCCGGTGGCATTGCGTAAGGTATCGGCGACACAACCAAGCATTTCGATGCAAAAACGTTTCATTTCAAACACCTCCATATCTTTTGTCCAAAGAGGAATAAAGAGGGTTCCTTTGTGGAATTGGTCCCAAACGCCAACAGCAATGGCTTTGGTTTCTTCGAGACCTTCGTTTGGATTATCAGTAGCTTCCCAATAAATTTTCTCTGGGATTCTTTCTGCGTCTTGTTCGATGGTGAACTTAATTTCTTTTTGTGACATGCGGAGGATGAACTTATTTTGGGGACATAAAATTACGTAAATTTGCTAAAGAAAAGGTGTTAATAGTTGCCTATTAACACCTTGAGGAACACAAAAACGTGCGTTTAGATTCCTTTAATTGACCGATAGCGATGAGCTTTCCTTCTTTTCATCGGGTAAAACAAACTGCATCGGATTTTTTACTTTTTCTGGCAATAATGCCACAGCGAGGACATCTTGAACCGTTTCTACGTAGTGAAACGTTAGGTTTTTGATATAACTCGCATTGATTTCTTCTACATCTTTACGGTTTTTTGAACACATAATGATGTCTTTAATACCTGCCCGTCCTGCGGCTAAAATTTTTTCTTTGATCCCCCCCACAGGTAGAACTTTTCCACGGAGGGTTATCTCGCCAGTCATGGCTAAATGCGGTTTGATTTGACGCTGAGTAAAAATGGATGCAATCGAGGTCAACATCGTAATACCTGCCGAGGGTCCGTCTTTGGGGACAGCCCCTGCTGGAATGTGTATGTGGAGGTCATAATGATGGAAAATACGGTAATCAATTTCCAATTGGTCTGAATGGGCCTTGAGATAGGAGAGGGCTGTTATGGCAGATTCCTTCATCACGTCTCCAAGCTGCCCTGACAGAGTTAATCCACCTTTACCACGGCTCAAACTTGATTCAATAAACAAGATTTCACCGCCTACTGAAGTCCACGCCAAGCCTGTAACTACGCCTGCTGTATCGTTGCCTTGGTAGAAATCTTTATCGAAAATTTCGGCTCCTAACCATTTTTCAATGTGTTCGGCCTTAATTGTTTTTGGATACTCTTCCTCTAACGCAATCGATTTGGCTACTTTGCGAACGAGTGTCCCGATTTTTTGTTCTAAATTTCGGACTCCTGATTCACGAGTGTAGTTTTCAATAACTTTTACCAGCGCTTTGTCGTCAACAGCAAAAGCCTTGGGGTCTAAACCGTGGTCTTTTCGCTGTTTTGGAATAAGGTATTTCTTTGCAATCTGTAACTTTTCTTCCACGGTGTAACCCGTCAACTCAATGATTTCCATACGGTCACGCAGGGCAGGATGTATGTTCTCCAACGAATTGGCCGTTGCGACAAACATCACCTTCGATAAGTCATATTCAACCTCTAAGTAGTTGTCGGTAAATGCATTGTTTTGCTCTGGGTCTAAGACTTCCAATAGAGCTGAGGCTGGATCACCACGAAAGTCAGAGCTAACTTTATCAATTTCATCCAAGATAAAAACGGGATTAGACGATGTCGACTTTTTAATGTTTTGGATGATTTTACCTGGCATAGCTCCGATGTACGTTTTACGGTGCCCACGGATTTCGGCTTCGTCGTGCAAGCCGCCCAACGCCATACGGATGTATTTTCGCCCAAGGGCTTTAGCCACCGATTTCCCTAAAGAGGTTTTACCCACCCCTGGAGGGCCATACAGGCACAAAATAGGCGCTTTTAGGCTATTTTTTAATTTTAAAACAGCAAGGTACTCAATGATACGCTCTTTTACTTTTTCAAGTCCAAAGTGGTCAGCATCAAGGATTTTTTGTGCTCTTTTTAAATCGAAGTTGTCTTTAGTATATTCCCCCCAAGGCAAATCAACCATCAATTCGAGGTAGTTGAGTGTGACGGGGTAGTCGGGCGCCATAGGGTTGATACGCTGGAGTTTTTGTGATTCCTTGTCAAAATGCTTTTTAACATTTTCTGACCATTTTTTCTTCGAAGCCCTAAAGCGAATATCTTCCAATTCGCGCTCGGGGGTTTCCAATCCCAACTCATCTTGTAAAACTTTGATTTGTTGGCGTAAGAAGTAATCGCGTTGTTGTTGGTCAATGTCCGAGCTCGCCTTAGATTGAATATCGCGTTTGAGTTCAAGCATTTGAATTTCGCGCATCATCAATTCAAGCAACTTGGTTGCTTGCTCTGAAATAGTGGCTTTTTCGAGCAGGTCTTGCTTTTCGGCAACCTCTGCATTAAGGTTAGATGATAAGAAGTGTGTTAAAAACGTTGGACTTTCGATGTTGTCTAACGCAATGCGAGCTTCTTGAGGGATGTCAGGGTTAAGACGGAGAATCTTGTGCGCCGAGTCGCGGAGTGTTTGAATGAGCGCCTTCGATTCTTTTTTGTTTTGATTAGGAAAGTAGTCTTCTACGGGCGTTACCTTCGCAATCATGTAAGGTTCTTCTCGGATATAATCTGCAACCTTGAAGCGTTGGCGGCCTTGCAAAATAATGGTGGTGTTGCCGTCGGGTAGGGTAATCATTTTAATAATATACCCCATTGTACCAATTTCGTGCAAATCGCTACTGGTTGGCTCGGCTTTATCCTGATTTTTTTGGGCAATAACCCCAATAATTCGGTCGCCTTTGTACGCCTTTTTAACTAAACGAATCGATTTTTGACGTCCGACCGTTACAGGAATGACCATACCTGGAAAAAGAACAGTGTTGCGAAGCGGAAGAATTGCAAGCTCATCGGGCATTTCAATGGGTTCATCGTCGCCTTCTGGCCCACCTAATGGCAAGATTTCAAGGTTATCGATATCCGATTCAGCCAACATGAGTCGAGTATATAGTTCGTTTGGGTCAATTTTCATATTTGGGCTGTCATTTTGACAGGAGTGATTTGAAAAACTTAAAATAACAAAATTTTTTTAAACATTCTTTGGCTAAGCCAAGGAAGTTGAAGAAATCAATTTATAGTCAGACTGGAATAAATAAAAATGTAATAAAATTTTAGTTGAATTTTGTTATTTTAACAACGTAAGAACTATGACTAGTTGAGGAATAATGGTGCTAAATTACTTTTTTGTTTTCAAGGCATCTGTTAAAAAAATAATGATACTATTCGATAAAGTTGACACTTTCATGAGTAGTATTGGTAGAAAGAAAAGCCCCCGGAAGTCCGAGGGCTTTCGTTATTTTCTAAGATGAAACTGGCTAAGATTACATCATGCCACCCATGCCACCACCGTGACTATGAGCACCAGCTCCAGCCCCAGCGTTTTCTTCTGGCTCGTCAGCAATCATACACTCAGTGGTCAACAATAAACCTGCAATTGAAGCAGCATTTTCTAATGCCAAACGAGTTACTTTTTTAGGGTCGATGATACCTGCTGCGAAAAGGTCTTCGTACGTATCGTTTTTCGCATTGTATCCAAAACCACCTTTTTCGTCTTTAATACGGTTGATAACTACCGAACCTTCGCCACCTGCGTTAGCAACGATGGTACGAAGTGGAGATTCTAATGCCTGACGGATGATATTGATACCTGTATTCTCGTCATCGTTGACAGCTTGAATGCTATCCAATGCAGATATAGCACGAATAAGAGCTACACCACCACCGGTTACGATACCTTCTTCTACAGCAGCGCGAGTTGCGTGAAGGGCGTCATCTACGCGGTCTTTCTTCTCTTTCATTTCTACTTCTGTAGCCGCACCGATGTAAAGGATAGCGACCCCACCTGACAATTTCGCCAAACGCTCTTGCAATTTCTCACGGTCGTAGTCCGAAGTGGTTATTTCGATTTGCGCTTTGATTTGGTTAACGCGAGCCTTGATTTGCTCTTGGTCACCTGAACCATTGACAATCGTTGTGTTGTCTTTGTCAATGATGATTTTTTCGCAATGACCTAGGTAAGAAAGGTCAGCGTTTTCCAGTTTGAATCCACGCTCTTCAGCGATTACTGTACCACCTGTCAAAATAGCGATGTCTTCTAACATAGCTTTACGACGGTCGCCAAAGCCTGGAGCTTTAACAGCACATACTTTCAATGCACCACGGATTTTGTTTACTACCAATGTAGCAAGCGCTTCTCCGTCAACATCTTCAGCGATAATCAACAAAGGACGGCCAGTTTGAGCTACGCCTTCCAATACAGGTAATAGTTCTTTCATTGAAGATACTTTCTTCTCAGAAATCAAGATGAAAGGTTTCTCCAATTCGGCTTCCATTTTTTCCGCGTTTGTCACGAAGTATGGTGACAAATAACCACGGTCAAACTGCATACCTTCTACTGTCTTAACTTCAGTTTCAGTACCACGAGCTTCTTCAACAGTGATAACCCCTTCAGTTCCTACTTTCTTCATGGCGTCAGCAATCATGTTACCGATTTCTTCGTCATGGTTAGCAGAAATTGTAGCTACTTGAGCAATTTTGCTGAAGTCGTCGCCAACTGTTTGTGCCTGAGAAGCAAGGTTAGCTGTAACAGCAGCAACCGCTTTGTCAATTCCACGCTTCAAATCCATTGGGTTTGCACCTGCTGCTACGTTTTTAGAACCAATAGCGTAGATGGCTTGTGCCAATACAGTCGCAGTCGTTGTACCATCACCAGCAGCATCGGCTGTTTTAGAAGCAACTTCTTTCACGAGTTGAGCACCCATGTTTTCCATGGCATCTTTCAATTCAATTTCTTTTGCTACAGTTACACCGTCTTTAGTGATGGCAGGTGAACCGAATTTTTTGTCGATAATAACGTTACGGCCTTTTGGTCCGAGTGTTACTTTTACTGCGTTAGCAAGTGTATCAACACCTTTTTTGATTTTGTCACGTGCTTCTGTATCGAAGAATATTTTCTTTCCCATTGTTTTACAATACGTTAATTGTTAATTTTTATTGATTAGTAAGGGTAGATGGGTTATTTGCTAAAGATTAATAGTAGTGTACTACTAACTGCTCGCAAATAACAGTTAACTCCTTTTAAATAATAGCGAAAATGTCAGATTCGCGCATGATGAGGTACTCTTGGCCATCAACAGTGATTTCAGTACCAGCATACTTTCCATACAAAATAGTATCGCCTACTTTTACAGTAAGAGGTTCATCTTTTTTACCAGGGCCTACCGCAACTACTGAGCCACGTTGTGGTTTTTCTTTGGCAGTATCAGGGATAATGATTCCGAATGCAGTTTTTTCTTCGGCAGGTGCGGCTTGAACCAACACACGGTCAGCTAATGGTTTAACTTTTACTTCTGACATGATTATCAGGGGTTTTTATGGTTTTACAATTGTTCGAACTTAGTACTAAGTTTTATCGACACTACACTACTCATTTTCTGTGCCAGCAAAAAAAAGGATTATTATCTGCCATTTTTGCAGTTTTTGCAGTAACAAGTTGGAAAATTCTGACATTGTCAGAATAATCATTGGTAATTAGTTGAAATATAATAGAAAATATTTGGCATTAATACTTTTTTTTGTAATTTGGTTCAGTCGAAGTAGAGGAGTAACTAATTCTAAACCAAACAATCAATTCTTCACTTCTTTGACATTATTTGTGTGTTTTCATTCATTGACGGTTAAAAAGGTATGAGAAAATTGAATTATGACTGGCTCACCGATGGTTGGATAGACTTTGAGTATAAAAAATATTTGTTAATGGCTTATTTACAGGAAGTTAATAGGCGTTTTGATGCTTGTAAACTGTACCCTGATTTACCCGAATTGGAAAAACATTGGGAGTATTCTGCCCAGTTACGTCAATCGAAAAAGCAGTTTTTTGCCTCCTTTCGAAAGCGAATTACGGGGGTAAACTTCGAAAAAATGGAAATTTTGTATGAGCAGGTGGCACAAACGGAAGAATTGTCAGAAATTGACAGCATCTTGGAGTTTTCTCTGCCACTTTTTCAGAAAACGCTGACACGCGGGCAGTACCAGTCGGATGAGATTGAGGCTTCGTTGGTATTTACCCCCGTCGGAATCATGCCGTTGTACCTCAAAGAAGGATATTTGTTTATTTACCGAGCTCCCCAAAAAGCAACTGATATTTTTCAGTACACTTTTCGCTTGTTTGAAAGTGTGGACTTCCCAACGATTAAAACAAAGTACATAGAGTCAGTCCCCAAAAATGTCACGACTACTTTTGAGAATCTTAAATTGACATTGATTCGGAAGCACAACGAACTGCCTAATCCTGCCACGTACTTGGTGGAATCGCCCGTCGATTATCCTGTCCAGGAAACGCTTTTGCCACTGGCTCAGAAAATGGTTTATCGTGTTGTATGCCAATCGGAACAACGTGTTGCATAAACAAAAACATCGAATCAGTGAAAGTTTTGAAAATGGTATCTGCCGAATGTGGCCTGATTTGAGAGTCAACGCCTCCCCATTTTTTTCTTTCTACAATCCCCATTCCTACGAATTAAATTTCTATTAGAACTTCACTGAAAGTGACGATTTACAGTATTAAATATTTTACATAAAATAATTTCGTGGGGGGAGAGAATTTATTGGGCATAAAAAAGCCCCGTAATGATTTGATTACGAGGCTTTTGTGTCGAATAAGTAAAAAGCTACAACGATTCGAGGGTGGCTTTGATGGCTCCGAAATCAGGTAGATTGCCTGCGCTTTCTAGCACTTCAGCATACTGAATTACTCCTTCTTTATCGATAACGAAAGCGGCGCGCTTGGCCACACCATTCATTCCAAAAACGAAGTTTTCGCAGAAAACTCCGTAGTCTTGAATCATTTTTTTGTTGAAGTCCGACAACAAATCGAAGGTGTAGTTTTGCTCAGCACGAAACTTTCCCAAGCTGAAAATCGAATCAATAGACACTCCCAATACTTCGGCATTGAGGCGAGTGTAGTACTCAATATTGTCACGCATGGTGCAAAGCTGAGTGGTACAGACGCCCGTAAATGCCAACGGGAAAAAGTGGATGATAAGGTTTTTGCCTTTGAAATCTTCAAGAGATACTTCTTTTTTTTCGGTGTTGAAAAGTTTAAAATCTGGAGCTTTGTCTCCTTTTTGTAATGCCATGTTGATACGAGTTTGATTTTGATTGGGCAAAAATAGAAATACCATTTGAAAACTTGACAAATGAGTAAATGTTCGTAATTATGCCAAAAAAAAATCACCATTTTATTAAACACCAACCACTCACAAAAAATGCAGACTATTTGGGGAATTGACCTCGGCGGAACAAAAATCGAGGGAGTTGTTTTATCATCACCTTCACCAGACTCAGTTGTGATTCGAAAACGCATTGATACTGAAGCACATAAAGGTTATGAACACATTACACAACAGATTGTACGTCTCATTCGTGAGTTGGAAAACGAGACGGGGTATAAAGCAAAAAGCGTTGGTATTGGTACACCAGGGACAGTTGAACCTTCTACGGGTTTAATGAAAAATTGCAATACCACTTGTCTTAATGACAGACCTTTGCGCAGTGATTTGATGAAAATGCTCGAAATTCCTGTCGAAATTGCCAATGATGCCAATTGTTTTGCCCTTGCCGAAGCCACGATGGGGATTGTTCCAGAGGTGGTTCCAACCTTTAACTGTGTTTTTGGTGTCATTTTGGGGACAGGCGTAGGGGGCGGTGTTGTGTTGAAAGGAAAAGATGGTCAAGCGTTTGTCCTTAATGGTGTTCAAGGAATTGGTGGAGAGTGGGGACACAATGAGTTGGAGGCCAATGGATATGATTGTTATTGTGGTAAAAAAGGCTGCGTAGAGCAGGTACTCTCGGGGCCAGCCTTACAGCGATTTTATGCCCAAATTAGTGGCGAACAAATTACGATGAAAGAAATTATGAAACGTTATGAAGCAGGTAATGACCCTCTTGCAACCCAGACCGTTGACCGAATGCTGGAACATTTTGGGAAAGCTATTTCAGTACTGATGAATATTTTAGACCCAGACGCAATTGTACTTGGCGGTGGTGTGGGTAATATTGATTTATTGTATACCGAAGGGGTGGAACGTGCTAAAAAGTATATATTTAACAGCGGAAGAGTCGAAACCAAAATCCTTCGTCCTAAGTTAGGAGATAGTGCTGGGGTATTTGGTGCGGCCATGCTCGTTAGCTAATTGCAACAATACTTTCTTAAATAGCGTAGTAAAGTAAATAAAAAGAGATGAATTATTGGTTGGTTAAATCCGAACCCTTCGTGTATAGTTGGCATGACTTCGTGACGGCAGGAAAAAGTGTGTGGGATGGGGTTCGCAACTATCAAGCCCGTAACAACCTCCAAGCCATGAAAGAGGGCGACTGGGTTTTGTTTTATCACAGCAATGAGGGCATGGAAGTAGTAGGGATTGCCCAGGTATCAAAGGAGGCATACCCTGACCCCACTACCGACGACCCACGCTGGGTAGTGGTGGAACTTGTTCCTGTACAACCCCTGGTTCGACCTGTGACATTGAAGCAAATTAAAGCAGATAATAGATTGGACCAAATAGCGTTAATTAGGCAATCTCGATTGTCGGTAATGCCAATTCGGCCCGAAGAGTTTGATGTCATACTAAGTTTAAGCCAAAATGAAAGCACATAAGAAGATGTCCATGGTGGACAACCCAAAGTGGGGTTTTTGTATTTTTTTGATAGTATTATGGGGAATCCTCGGTGTTGAGATGAAAGCTCAAACTGTAAAACGGTTGGAGCTTCCAACGATAGGAGCCGGCGAGTCGTATCACACGATTTCGCTCGGGCCTCGCGGGGTGATTTTGGTATCTCAAATCGCCAAAAATGCCTTTAATATACAGAAGTTGAATGCTAATTTAGAGCGCGATTGGAGCCTCAACGGAACTATCGAAGATAACCTCGATTTTATAAAATCATCTTACGATGGCCAATCGGTTTATTTATTGTTTACGCGTAGCCGTACTGATTTTTACCAAGTTGTAAAAGTAGGTTTGGCGGGATATATGGAGACATTTTATCTGTCGTCGGTCGATAAGTTTCAAATTACCGATTTTCAAACCCTTGGTTATTCGGTATTTATGGCAGGAACCGTACGTGATGAACCCATGCTTTTATACACCAACTTGGCCTCAAAACAAAGTAAAGTACTGGCAGGGGTGACTCAGGCAAACACCGTTATTCAGTCGGTGGATGTGGATACTTTGCACCATTTAGTCAACGTGTGTTATGCCGCTCGTAAGGGCAAAGAAATTAAGATTATTTCCCGAACTTTTGACGAATACGGACAAGCAGTAGGGCAGGTGACTATCAGCCCCGAACCCGATTATTCGTTACTGAATGGGCGCTTATTCATGCTCAATGATTCTACTAAGTTGATGATTGGGACGTATGGCTTTCGCAACATGCAAGGCAACAACAACAGTGCATCGCAAGGGTTGTTTTTGAGTAAAATCGTCTATGATGAAGTCGAATTTACGCAGTACCACAGCTTTACGGACTTTAAAAATTTTTTCAATTTTATGTCAGACCGGGAGCAAGAGCGGATGCAACGGAAGATTGAGCGAAAACGAGAAAATGGCGATGATGTAAAATTGAATTATCGTCTGTTGGTTCACGACATTATTGAACAGAACGGTAATTTGCTGATTTCGGGCGAAATCTTCTATCCCGAATATAAAAATAATAATACGGGGCCTTATGGCACTAGTTCGTGGTGGGGCTCCCCGATGATGTCTTCTTGGGGGTATGGTGGAATGGGGATGTATCCGATGATGGGTCTCTTAAACCCTTATTATTGGGATCCGTGGTTTGGGGCAAGGAGAATGAATAATGGTCAGATATTCAACGGTTTTGTTTATACCCATGCTATTGTGGCAGGGTTTACGGCCAAGGGCGATCTGATTTGGGATAACTCGTTGCCATTTGAAAATGTGCGAAGCATGGAACTGAAGGAGAAAATGCGGGTGAAACCTAATAATGATCAAACCGTTTCGATGTTTTATAGCAATCGTGGAGCTATCAAAGCAAAAGTGTTTGACCGCGATAAAGTGCTTGAAGACCTTCAGCCGATACCTATTATGACGGCTGATTTGGGAGATAAAGTACGTCAAACTTCGACTGATGAGGTGATTTATTGGTATGATAATTTTTATTTGGCGTCAGGTTATCAGCGAATTACGGGTGACGACGGCCGCCGAAGTGTGTTTTACTTGAATAAGATTTCGTTTTAATTTTTTTGGATAAATGACAAAGTAACTCTGCAACGGAATGAAAAATTTCGGTTTGCAGAGTTACTTTTGTGTTTGAATCATCCTAAAAAGCCCTTCGTACAATGGGCTGACGACTATTATATGCAACTTCTGACTCCTCTTCACTGGAAAGAATACGAACTGATTGACAGCGGAAATTTTGAAAAACTAGAACGCTTTGGGGCGTATGTGTTGGCACGACCAGAGCCACAGGCTATTTGGGATAAATCCCTTTCTGATAATGAATGGAAACAAATGGCACAGGCAACTTTTCTGCGTGACAAAGGTTCGCCAGAAAAAGGAGTGTGGAAACTTGCGCCCAATATGCCCGAAAAATGGTGGACACAGTACCGCCACGGCGGCTTAAATTTGCGCTTAAAGTGCTCACTTACTTCCTTCAAACACGTTGGAATTTTTCCCGAGCAGGCAGCCAATTGGGATTATTTAGATACCAAACTGCGCGCGATGAAGGTGGAGCGCCCGACGGTGCTTAATCTGTTTGCTTATACAGGGGCGGCTTCGGTGGCGGCTCGCCAAGTAGGTGCCGACGTAACGCACGTCGATTCGGTAAAGCCCGTGGTGACCTGGGCGCGCGAGAACATGGAAGGCAGCGAAACGGACAACATTCGTTGGATGGTGGAAGATGCCTTTAAGTTTGTGCAACGGGAAGTGCGCCGTGGTAAAAAATACAATGGCCTGATTTTGGACCCACCCGCCTATGGTCGCGGCCCGTCGGGGGAAAAATGGGTGTTGGAAGAGCAATTGAACGATTTGCTGAAGTCGTGCGCGGAACTGCTCGATAACCAAGATTTTGTTTTTATTTTAAATTTATACTCGCTTGGTTTTTCGGCGTTGATGGCCGAAAACTTGGTGCTTGATTGCTTTGGCGAAGTACCTAATACCGAATGTGGAGAATTGTACCTACCCGACCGTGCTAAGCGGAAACTGCCTTTGGGTATTTTCTATCGTTTTGCAAGTGTGTAAATTAAATCTCTCCTTCTCGAAAATTTTCATTTTGAACTTACCCAAAAGCGTTATATTTTTGAAGAAATAACGCTTCTAGTTTTCGATGAAATTCTCGCTATTTCTTTTGGGTTTTGGGGTAGTTAATGGCGTGGCAGCTCAAACTACTGATACTACTTCACTTTCTAATCGTGTTTTTAAGCTGGATGAGGTCGTTGTCTCGGCTTCGCGGGTGAAAGAAAGCGTGCTTAGGTCGCCTGTGAGTGTCGAAAAAGTAACAGGGCAAGATTTTCGTCGCTCGCCCCAGTTGTCTTTTTTTGAGGCGCTCGAAAATAGTAAGGGGGTGCATCTAATTGTGCCAAGTTTGGGGTTTAAGGTGCTCAATGCGAGGGGATTTGCCAATACAACCAATGTTCGTTTTGCACAACTAATAGATGGTGTTGATAATCAGTCGCCCCACATCGGCGCTCCCGTTGGTAACGCTTTAGGACCAAACGACCTAGATATTTTGAGCGTAGAGGTGATACCTGGAACGGCCTCGGCTTTGTACGGAATGAATGCAATCAATGGGTTAACTAATTTGCAAACTAAAAGTCCTTTTGAATACCAAGGGGGGCAACTGCAACAAAAATTGGGGGTAAATCATATAAAATCGGAAGGTGTTTCGCCCCAGCTTTTCAACGAAACGAGCATTCGCTTTGCCAAGGCCTGGAACGAACGTTGGGCGTTTAAAGTAAATATGACTTTCACCAAAGGATATGATTGGCAAGCCAACGATAAAACTGATATTTCCCCCAAAATCAATGCTTCGGCAGGGCTTTTAGGTAGTGATAACCCCGCCTATGACCCCGTGAGTGGTTATGGCAACGAATCGTCGAATCGCCGTACCTTGTTGCTGGCAGGTAGAAGTATCGTGGTGGCAAGAACGGGCTACAGAGAAGCCGATGTCGTAGATTACCATTTCCAAAATCTAAAAGGAGATGCAGGATTCTATTTGCGTCTGACGAAGACAATCGAACTAAATTATACCTACCGTTGGGCGTATTTCAACAATGTGTATCAACGCTCGAATCGCTTTCAATTGGCTAATTACCTGCTCCAGCAACATGCGTTTCAACTGAAAGGACGGGCGTTTCAAGTGCGGGCTTACGTGACTTCCGAAAACACTGGAAAGTCATACAACTTACGCTCAATAGCCGAGAATATTGACCGTTCGTTTAAATCAGATAATCAGTGGTTTACTGATTTTCAAACACGTTTTGGTGAGGTGCAAAACCAAGGGCCGTTGGCCGATGCCTTGCGCCAAGCGCGAATGTTTGCCGACGCAGGTCGCCCACAACCACAATCAGATGTTTTTCAACAAACGTTAGCTCGTTTGCAAGACATCAACAACTGGGATGTGGGGGCAGCTTTGCGGGTTAAAGCAAATCTGTACCATGCCGAAGGGCAGTGGAATTTGACCCAAGAATGGCTGTCGAACTGGTACAAAAAAATAGGTATGGAGCTATTGGTAGGGTTTGACCACCGAACGTACGCGATTGTTCCTGATGGAAATTATTTTATCAATCCCGTGAGCGATTCTAAGAATTTGACCTATGGCAAAACGGGTGGTTTTCTGCAAGTGACGAAGGAGCTGTTTGGAAAAAAATTGAAACTAGGGGCTACCTTGAGGGCCGATAAAGCCGATTATTTTGACCTAAAACTAAACCCTCGTTTCACTGCCGTACATTCTTTGACGGAGTTGCAGCATTTGCGGGCTTCGTACCAAAGCGGCTATCGTTTCCCAAGTATTTTTGAAGGGTTTTCCAATATTAATAGTGGAAGAGTAAAAAGAGTAGGCGGTTTGCCCGTAATGTCGCAAGGAATTTTTGAGAACTCCTATATTAGTACATCCATCGATGCGTTTCAGGCGGCTGTTACGGCGGGGGTCAATAAATTGGGAGCTTCAAAGCAGGATAGCCTGATAAAGAGCAATATGAGGCTTTTACAAAAAAACTCTTACACGTATTTGCGGCCTGAGTTTATTCGGTCTTTTGAAATAGGCTATAAAGGGTTGTGGCTACAGAGACGGTTGTTTGTAGATGTCGATTTTTACTACAATCGTTACCGCGATTTCATGGCGCAAGTAGAGGCAAATATCCCCAATTTAACCCGTGCCGATTCGTTGGGTTACATTATGCTTGACCGTATGAAGCAGCAGCGCTACCGATTGTGGACCAACTCGAAAACGATTGTACGCAATTACGGGGCGAGCGTAGGGCTTCGGTATCGAACGAAAAAGGGGCTTGTGTTGGCAGGGAATGCCTCTTTTACCCAACTCGACCGAAAAGAAGCCAATGACGGTCTGGAAGACGGTTTTAACACCCCCAAATGGATGACCAACGTACTAATAAGCCACGACCAGTTATTTAAACGCTGGGGGGCAGGGCTTGGTTACCGTTACCAGAGTCGGTTTTACTATCAATCGTTTTTGGTGAATGGTGAGGTCCCAGCCATTCATGTGTTTGACGGTCAGCTGACCTATGCGTTTGCTAACCACAAAACAGACGTAAAGCTAGGAGGAACCAATCTTTTCAATCGATATTATTATTCGATTCTAGGCGGGCCACAGGTGGGTGGTTTTTATTATTTGATGTTTACTTTCAGTTTCTAGTATTGACAAGGTTTTGAGAGGAATGATTGGGGGCATTTATTCGTTTTTTGACGTTGATTCTTAATTGCTTTTACTTTTTAATAGGTTTTAGGGATTTGACGTACCTTTGTACCTATTAAAGGCTAAATCCCTTTCAAATGTATCAATCATTTCAACTTATACTGCCACCCGACGTGGCACTCGACGACGCTGCTTTTCAACAACATGTGGTTCGTCATTTGGGGTTACAACAAGCCGAAACCCTCACAATTCGCAAAGTAAAGCAGTCGATTGACGCCCGCTCGCGGCAGCTAAAAGTCAACGTGTTGGTAGAGGTGTATGCCGACGAAGCTGCTCCGCCAGCGATTGCCTACCAAAAATGCTACCCCGATGTATCCCAAAAGCCTACCGTGGTGATTGTGGGCTGCGGGCCTGCGGGAATGTTTGCGGCCTTGCGCCTGATTGAGTTGGGTTACAAACCCATCGTGCTGGAGCGCGGCAAGGACGTGCGAGCGCGTCGGCGTGATTTGGCGGCGATTAACAAAGAACACATCGTGGACCCCGATTCGAATTATTGCTTTGGCGAAGGTGGAGCAGGGACGTATTCTGATGGTAAATTATACACCCGTTCCAACAAAAGGGGCGACGTACGACGAATTTTGGAAATCTTGGTGGCGCATGGGGCTACCGAACAAATTTTATACGATGCCCATCCGCACATTGGCACCAACAAACTCCCTCCGCTGATTGCCGACATGCGCGAAAGCATTTTGCAAGCGGGAGGAGAAGTGCATTTTAACACCCGAGTGGCCGATTTTATACTTGACAACCAGTCCGATGCGATGCGCGGCGTCATCACGTCCGAAGGCAAAGAATACGTGGGATTAGGGGTGATTTTGGCGACGGGACACTCAGCTCGCGATGTTTTTGAATTGTGTCAACAACGGGGCGTTTACATTGAAAGCAAATCTTTTGCCATAGGGGTGCGGATTGAACACGCTCAAAGTTTGATTGATTCGGTACAGTACCATTGTGCCCATAGAGGGCCGTATTTGCCCGCGGCGTCGTACAGTTTGGTGACCCAAACTCGCGTCAATGGCGTACAGCGGGGAGTGTTTTCGTTTTGTATGTGTCCAGGTGGGTTTATTGTCCCAGCAGCCACAGCGCCAGGTGAGTTGGTGGTGAATGGTATGTCGCCTTCGCGGCGCGACTCTCGTTTTGCCAATTCGGGCATGGTGGTGAGTATCGAAGAAGCCGATTTAAAACCATTTGCTAAGTTTGGGCCGTTGGCGGGCCTCGAACTTCAAAAGAAAATAGAACAAAAAGCCTGTGCTATCACGGGGGGGGGCCAAGTAGCACCTGCGCAGCGGGTGCAGGATTTTATCAAACAGCGTACGTCAGGCAGTTTGTTGGAAACTTCCTACCAGCCTGGGCTACAGTCGCTGGATTTGCGCGAGTATTTGCCGCCGCACATTGCTGAGCCGTTGCGGTTAGGTTTGCAAGATTTTGGAAAAAAAATGAAGGGATACGTCTCAAACGAGGCACAGCTGATTGGTGCCGAAAGTCGGACGTCGTCGCCTGTGCGCATCCCCCGCGACCGCGAAACGGCAGAACATATTCAAACCAAGCGACTCTTCCCTTGTGGCGAAGGCGCGGGCTACGCGGGAGGCATCATGTCAGCGGCCTTAGATGGTACGTTTGTGGCGGAGTGCCTGGTAAAGCTTTATGGGAAATAGGGAAAGGGTAAGTGTGGAAAATGAGCGAGTGGCAAATTTGCAACCCCGATTGTAGTTGTACGGGTGTTGTGGCTAGTATTTATTTTGAAAATTGTACAAGAAAATTACTAGTTTTTTGTAAAAAAAATAATAATAGACGCATAATACCGCTAAATTGCGCTTTCGTAAAAGTATTAGCAAGGTAACGATGCCGTTTCACGATTTTACATATCACCTCGAACAACAACTGCGGTTGCCACTGCCGGGGCAAGACGCGCATCTTAAAATGGCCTCGGCCAATCGGTTGCGGTTGAAAGCCCAACCCAATGAGAAAACGCGCCGCTCGGCCGTTTTGATTTTGTTTTATCCTTACCGCGATAAAATCTTTGCCCCCCTCATTCTGCGTCCCAAATACGACGGAGTACACGCAGGCCAAATGGCTTTCCCAGGAGGACGTTATGAGAAAACGGACGAAAACTTGATACGTACCGCACTACGCGAGGCTCAAGAAGAAATTGGTATCAAAGCCGCCGATGTGCAGGTGCTGGGCAAACTGACGGAATTATTTATCCCTCCCAGCAATTTCTTTGTGCTGCCTGTGGTAGGCAAACTCCCCTATAAGCCAGACTTTTACCCCGATTCGCGTGAAGTAGAGGCCGTCCTCGAAGTGAGTCTTGACGAGCTACTCGACGAACAGGTGATAGGTTATACTCAGCTCGAAGTGCGCGGCGTCTCTATCGAAACCCCTTTTTATGATATTCAGGGGCATAAAGTGTGGGGGGCTACGGCTATGATGATAAGCGAGTTGACGACGCTTATTGGATAATCTGCCACTTTTAACAACTTTTAAGACTGACGTTTCGTCGGCTTTCTACCGAATTTGCTAATTTTGGCACGGCTTTCGTGGGAGGATGCCAAAGTAGTAATTCAATGGTCATTATAACCTATTGATTGTAAACTCAAGACTTTTCACATTTCTACTAATTATTCATGTCTAAATTTAACCGAATCAACACCCTTACTGGCTGGCTCGTATTTGCCATAGCGCTAGTCACTTATGTACTTACCGTAGAGCGTACAGCGAGTTTTTGGGATTGCGGCGAGTTCATTGCATGTTCGTACAAACTTCAAGTTCCGCACCCTCCAGGAGCACCGCTATTTCTGCTTATTGGCCGCCTATTTTCGATGTTGGCCATGGGCGATGTCACCCAGGTAGCGTACTGGATTAACATGGTGTCGGTGGTATCAAGCGCTTTTACCATCTTATTTTTATTCTGGAGCATCACGTTGTTGGCCCGCAAAATTTTGGGTAAACAAGACGAAGAGCTTTCTATTGGCGAAATCATCGCTGTGGTAGGCTCAGGGCTTGTAGGCGCATTGGCGTACACGTACTCTGATTCTTTCTGGTTTTCGGCGGTCGAAGCCGAGGTGTATGGCCTTTCATCGTTCTTTACGGCCATTGTTATTTGGGCAGTGTTGAAGTGGGAGCGCATCGAAGATGAAGCCGCTGCCAACCGTTGGTTGATTTTTACTTTTTACTTGGTAGGGTTGTCAATCGGTGTCCACTTGCTCAATTTGGTGACCTTGCCTGCGTTAGCGTTGGTGTATTATTTCAAAAAATTCAAACCTACGTTTTGGGGTGGTGTGGCTGCGTTTGTAGGCGGTTTGGTGGTACTTATGATTATCAACTCGGGTGTAATCGTATGGTTGCCGTCGATTGCGGGTAAATTTGAAATTTTCTTTGTCAACACCTTAGGTATGCCTTATTCGGTGGGTATCGTGGTGTTTTTGTTACTATTTGTAGGAGCCTTGATTTGGGGAATCCGCTCCACGGCCAAAAAAGAAAAAGAGATTTGGAACGTGGCGTTGTTGTCATTTACGTTTGTTTTGATTGGCTACGCTTCCTATTTCTTGGTGTTGGTTCGTTCTAACTTCAATCCGCCAATCAATGAAAACGATCCAAGCGACGTCATTAGTTACGTTTCGTACCTAAAGCGCGAGCAGTACGGTAGCCGTCCGTTGTTGTTTGGGCCTGTGTTTACGGCGCGTCCAATCAATTCGGAGCGCGGCGAACCGATTTATCGTAAATCAAAAGGCCGTTATGTCATTGCCGATTACCGTCCAGAATATGTGTACGAGAAAAATCAACAAATGTTGTTCCCTCGTGTACATAGTAACCAAGGAAACCACCCGCAGTTGTACCGCGATAAGCTTAATTTGGCCGAAGGTCAAAAACCAAGTATGGGCGACAACCTGTCGTTTTTCTTCTCGCACCAGTTGGGGCACATGTACTGGCGTTATTTCTTGTGGAACTTCGTAGGCCGTGAAAGCGACGAAGAAGGGGCAGGCGGACTCCGGCCGTGGGATACGAACGAAGGCTTGCCCGACGTGATGGCCAACAACCCCGCACGTGATAATTTTTACATGATTCCGTTTATTTTGGGCCTATTGGGAATTGTCATTCAAGCTTTCCGCCGTCGTACTGATTTCTTGGTAACAGGCTTACTGTTCTTGATGATGGGGATTGCGCTCGTGGTTTACCTCAACTCACCACCAGTAGAACCGCGTGAACGTGATTATATTTACGTAGGTTCGTTCTACATCTTTGCGTTTTGGATTGGGCTTGGGGTGTTGTTTATTTATGATTTTTTGACCAAATTTTTGCCATCGGCGGCTACGCGGGCAGGGATTGCCACGGCTTTAGGGCTTTCGGCGCCGTTGTTGATGGGAGCCAAAGGATGGGACAACCACGACCGTAGCCACCGATATCACTCGGTTGATTTTGCCAAAAACTTGTTGAACTCTTGTGCACCAAACGCCATCTTGTTTACGGGAGGCGACAACGATACTTTCCCACTTTGGTACGTGCAAGAAGTAGAAGGCTTCCGTACCGACGTGCGCGTTTGTAACTTGAGTTTGTTGGGTACTGACTGGTATATTAGTCAGATGAAGCGTAAAACCTACGAGTCGCAGCCGCTACCTATTTCATTGGAATACGACAACTTTGCAGCGGGTAAAAACGACATCGTACCTTTTTACGAAATTCCAACGCCAGCCGTGAAAGCCGGTATTGATTTGAAAGAATACATGTCGTTGGTAAAACAAAACAATGCGGCGATTCAGGTGCCATTGACGAGCGGAGAAATGACGAGCATTTTGCCATCTTCGGTATTGATATTGAATATTAATACTGACCAAGTACGTAAGATGAATATCTTGAAGCCAAAGTTGGAGCCGTTTGTAAAAGATACCATGCAGTGGAACATCGGTAAGCGTGACTTGTACAAGTCAGACCTTATCATGCTCGATATCATCGCAACCAACGACTGGAAGCGTCCGATTTATTTCTCGGGTACGTTGACCAACGAAAACTACCTCAACTTGAAAGAGTACATGCAGTTGGAAGGCTATGCGTATCGTTTGTTGCCAGTACGTTTTGAAGGAGCTTCAGATGGTTACGTAAACACTGACATTATGAGCGAAAACTTGATGAAGAAGACCTTCTGGCGCGAGCTTGA
>JALQYJ010000178.1 GCA_023254175.1 Runella sp.
TCAGATGTGTATTCGGGAATACAAACCAGAGGTGAAATACGTGATGCCATTAAAATTGATAATAAGCTCATCATCTCGAGGAATAATGAGTCAGTACAAATATTCAAATTAAAGCAATGATATAGATGGTTGCTAGTGAATCCTTTTTCTACTTCGATACTTTTTTTATGCACTCATCACAGTTCTCCTTTTAAGCTGTACGAATTTCATAAATTTGAACGCCTACCAAACTCCAATTTCCTGAAAAATTATATTATCCAATGCAGAAACGTACGCCTTCAATATCCTTTATTTTATATCTTATCTTGTACTTTTTTCTTTTTTCATCTTGCCGAGATAAAACCCTATTTACTAAACTCGATGTCAAAGATACTGGCATTGATTTTTCTAATCGAATCATAGAAAATGATACACTCAATATCATTGACTTTGAATATGTGTATAACGGTGGTGGAGTAGGCATCGCCGATATGAATGGCGATAGTCTACCTGATGTCATATTTTCAGGAAACCAAGCCGATAGTAGGCTTTATCTCAATAAGGGTGGGATACAATTTGAAAACATTAGCGCAAAAGCAGGAATATCTAATCTCGGACGTTGGTGCTCTGGAGTAAGTTTGGTGGATATAAATGCTGATGGGCGTATGGATATTTATCTTACCGCTACGACCAAGAGTTCGGAAAATCAACGCGCCAACTTGCTCTATGTCAATCAAGGTAATGATAAAGATGGTGTTCCCACTTTCAAAGAAATGGCCGAAGAATACGGCATTGCCGACCGTGGTCACTCGATAAACGCCGCTTTTTTTGACTATGACAACGATGGCGATTTAGATTTATATGTATTGACCAATACTATCGAAAATAACCCCAATCAATACCACCAAAAACACCGCGATGGCTCCTCTCCTACTACCGACCGCCTTTATCGCTGCAATTGGAGCGACAGCCTGAACCATCCAGTTTATACCAACGTTTCCAAAGAAGCGGGCATTCAAATTGAAGGTTATGGGTTGGGAATTAACATTTGCGATATCAATCGCGACGGTTGGAAAGATATTTATATCACTAACGATTATCTAACCGACGATTTGTTATACATAAACAATCACGACGGTACTTTTACCGACCAAGCTACTGACTATTTTAAACATACCAGTAACTCAGCGATGGGCAATGACATTGCTGACATAAATAACGACGGTTTGTTAGATATACTAGCTGTTGATATGCTTCCCAAAGACAATAATCGCAAAAAGCAGCTCATGGGGCCTAATAGTTATCAGACCTACCTTAACAACGACCTCTTTGGCTTCAACCACCAGTATGTTCGCAATACGTTACAGCTCAATATGGGTAATAAACCAAACACAAACAAACCCATTTTTTCGGAAATCAGCCTGTTAGCAGGTATAGCTGAAACCGACTGGAGTTGGACACCCATGCTGGCCGACTTTGACCATGATGGCTGGCGCGATTTAGTGATTACAAACGGCTTTCCGCGCGACATCACTGACCGTGATTTTGCACAATTTCGCGCCGAAAGTGGCACTATAGCATCTAAAGAATTTTTAATTGGTCAGATTCCAATAGTTAAAATTCCCAATTATGCCTTCAAAAATAACGGTGACCTCACCTTCAGTGATGTATCCGAAAACTGGGGATTAAACCAAGCTTCGTTCAGTAATGGAGCCGCCTATGCCGACCTAGACCTTGATGGCGACCTAGACCTTGTAAGTAACAATATCAACGATTCGGCGTTTGTCTATCGCAATAATTTGGTGGAGTCAAAACCCGATAAAGCCCACTACTTGCGAGTTATCTTTAAGGGAGGAAAGCACAATCTCAACGGCTTGGGGGCCAAAATGACTCTTTTCTACAACCAAAGCCATACCCAAGTTTATGAACATTCGCCTTACCGTGGGTACTTGTCGACGGTAGAGCCTGTTGCCCACTTTGGATTAGGTGAAAATCGCTTGATTGACTCAGCCATGGTAGTATGGCCCAATGGCAAACAACAAGTGTTGAAAAACCTCAAAGCCAATCAAACATTAGTAGTCACCGAAGCAAATGCACTTCAAAATTACGTGGCTCCTACCGCAAAATCGTCCTATTATTTTACCGATTTGAACGACTCGCTGCACCTCGATTGGAAACACGAAGAAATAGAGTACATTGATTTTAACGTGCAAAAACTCCTTCCTCACAAGCTATCTCAATACCCTCCTGCGATTTCGGCAGGTGACATCAATGGGGATGGACTAGATGATTTCTTCGTGGGAGGCTCACAAGAGCACAAGGGTCGTTTCTTTTTGCAAAATGCGGCGGGGAGCTTTAGTCTCACCGACTTATTACCCGACAAAGAAGGCCCCGAAAAAACCTCAGAGGATTTGGGGACATTACTCTTTGACGCCGATGGCGACGGCGATAACGACCTCTACATTGCCAGCGGAGGGAATGAGTTACGTCCCCATTCGCCAGGGTACCAAGACCGCCTGTATACCAACGATGGCAAAGGGAACTTTTCGCTTGCCGAAGGGGCGTTACCAGCTTTGTTAACCAGTAAATCGTGTGTACGAGCCTCCGACTATGACCGCGACGGCGACTTAGACTTATTTGTGGCAGGACGCGTTGAGCCAGACCAATATCCAAAGGCTGTTAGTAGTTATATTTTACGAAACGATAGTGCTAAGCAAGGAGCACCTAAGTTTACCGACGTCACTTCCCAAATTGCCCCTGGACTCCAAAACCTCGGATTGGCCTGTGATGCCCTTTGGACTGACTTTGATAATGACGGTTGGGTTGATTTATTTATTGCTGGTGAATGGATGCCATTGACGTTGTTTAAAAATCAAAATGGCAAATTCGCCTCTTTACACACAGACCTCGACACTAAGAAGGGATTTTGGGGAAGCTTGATTGGTGCTGATTTTGACCACGACGGCGACACCGACTACATTGCAGGTAACTTGGGATTAAACACCCTCAACAAAGCTTCGGACACGCGTCCATTGAGCATTCTTGCGGGCGATTTTAACCAAGATGGAAGCTACGATGCCATTCCATTTATTTATTTTTCAGGGCCCAAAAATCAGCCAGTTAGGGTGCCCTTCCACGGACGTGAAGACCTAATCAAGCAGTTTATTCAGGCAAGAATGCGTTTTCAGAAATACGCCGATTTTGCCAATGCAACGTTTGATAACCTGCTCACTGAGGAAGAACGAAAAAAAGCCCTTCAGTTAGACATTAATTATTGCCAGTCTGTCTACATCGAAAACAAAGGCAATGGGAATTTTAACACGAAGGCGTTACCGATATTGGCCCAAATTTCTCCCATCAACGGAATGATAGTCGAGGATGTAGATACCGATGGACACCTAGATGTGTTATTGGTGGCCAACGATTTTGGGAATGAAACAAGTTCAGGACGATACGATGCCTCTAATGGGTTGTTGCTCAAAGGAAACGGGAAAGGCGATTTTAGTCCAGTACTCCAAACTCAAACGGGCTTTTATGTGCCGGGCAATGCCAAGGGGCTGGCGCAGTTGACCAACAAAGCAGGGCGTAGAATCGTGATTGCGACCCAAAACCGTGGCACATTACGTAGTTTTGGCCAAAACGGTGCTTCTCTCAAATGGATAGCATTACAGCCCCACGATGCCTAC
Organism: Runella sp.; assembly: GCA_023254175.1. Taxonomy (GTDB): domain Bacteria; phylum Bacteroidota; class Bacteroidia; order Cytophagales; family Spirosomataceae; genus Runella. The sequence continues at coordinate 3,666 of JALQYJ010000178.1, forward strand.
GCGCTTATTGGTGACAAAAAAGGCACGACTCGTCGCCAAGAACTTTATTATGGCGCTTCATTCTTATCGCAGTCGGTCCGTAAGTTGGTACTAACCACTCACGATACTTCGGTAGAAATTGTCGATTTTCAGGGCAAGAAACGGAAAGTAATGTAAAATATATAGCCAACAGCTGTCAATATAAGTCAATTACAAAATCATTTTTAGGCAGCTATCCAAATTCAGTTTGGCGTACTTCTGTGCCGTGCTACGACGCCCAAAGTTGATAAAACGAGCATTCGGAAAGCGAACCTAACAACGACGTTGCCTCGTCCAAAATCAAAAGTTCAGGATTTCAAGACAATGCTCTCGCAATTCATCGCTTTTGGCCACCCGACCAACTGGCATGGAAACCATTCGGTAGTTTTTCAATAAACGGCCTAACTGACAGGCAATTGCTTCCTGTGAATATACATACATCTCTCGAAGGGTAAGAACTTTGTTTGCTACGTCTTCCATTTAATTTAGGTAAAAAGTTGAATGTTGTATTCACTTGATTGATACAAAGATGAACCACTCCCAAAAACTTAGCAAACAAATACCTAAAAGTGGGCTTGGTAGTGACGCAATGGGCGCATGGAGGTATGAAACAGAAGCTTGTGTTATACCATTTTCTTGACGTAAAATACTGCTCTGCTCGAAATATGTCCACTCGAAGGCGTTAAGATGCAAAAGAAACTGCGGTACTACCTGAAATAAAATGATACAGTTACATAAAGGAGCAAATACAAGGTCATCTTACCTTTTTAATCTTGTTTTAATAGCCAATTAACCTGCTTTTAATGGCATATAGGGAGTTTTGTGGGGTACAAACACATCGGTTTAGTCATGAAAGCGAAAACACATCATTATCTTTTTGATGAACACGAAGCCCTCCACGAACTAAAACACTTTTTGCCAGCCCAAGCTCCGCTTAAAGATTTTATTCACCACAACACCCTCCACGCCTTTCAACACCAAAGTTTTTATCAGGCATTGAGAAATGCTTCGGCAATATTTGGGTATAAAGTAACACTTACGCTCGACGAATACCGCGAACGTTACCTGCAAAACCGCATTAGTGAGGCGGTGCTCGAAAGGATAATCACTGAAAAAAAAGGGAAGACTGGACTGGGAGTATGGAAGAGAAAGGTATTGACAGGGAACTACGATTCTGATAGTTCGGGGCGGGTTGGGTTACTTCGCGAAAATTGGAAGAAAATCTACCGCATTGATTTAGATTTATTGGTGCATCCACTGTTTTTTCGGGTGCTTTGTAGTTACCTCGACCAAGGTATTTCGATTTGGGGCTTTCCTGTGGCGCACAAGGGGTTTTTGTCCTCGATACGGGAAATGGAACGAAATACATTCGCCAGTTTTTTTAGAACCGAACGCGCAAAAAAACTGCTTTTCAACGAAAACTGCCAAATCGTCGACTTGCTGAAGCTCCTCATTGGCGATGAAACGTTGTACAAACAATACCTCTACGACCAGCAGTTTGCCCACCAAGGATGGTCAGGAATTGTGTCGGTGTTGGAGGACCAGCCTCAGTTGTTGCTCGACCGTAAGAAAATTAGCCTGAGAGATTTAATCATTTTTGAGTTATTGTTGGAAATTGATGCTCTGGACGATAAATACCAAGACAATTGGGCACCTATGGCCTCCCGTTTAGAAGATTTTCCTACGCCTATTTTTGCAAAAGTACCTCAAACTGAGTTTCATGAAGTCATTGAAATTTGGCAAGAAGCGTTTGAATGGAGTTTGTATGACCAAGTATTGGCGGGGCTAAAACAAACTAGCCCAAAGTCGCCTCTTCCTTCCACAAAAACATTCCAGGCGATGTTTTGTATGGACGACCGCGAGTGTTCCATTCGTCGTTACGTGGAAAAAAATGACTCCCACTGTCAGACGTTTGGTACTCCAGGATTCTTTGGTGTAGAGTTTTATTATAAGCCCAAACATGCCAATTCAATCACCAAACAGTGCCCTGCGCCTGTTACTCCCAAGTATTTAATCAAGGAACTAACGAGCGAAAAAGAGAAAAAAGAGCGCGACCTGCATTTTGCCAAACATACGCACACGCTTTTAAGTGGGTGGCTTATTTCGCAAACACTAGGCTTTTGGTCGGCTCTTCGATTGGCCCTTACTGTTTTTAAACCTTCATTGAGTCCTGCCACAAGCTCGTCTTTTAAACATATGGACGAGTCTTCGGAATTAACCATTGAGAATGCCAATCCTGCTGACCAAGAAGACGGCTTACAAATCGGATTTACAGTAGAAGAAATGGCTACACGAGTCGAAAACTTGCTACGTAGCATCGGACTGGTCAATAACTTTGCTCCTCTGGTGTATGCCGTAGGGCACGGTTCTACGAGCGTCAACAATACCCATTATGCAGGTTATGACTGTGGTGCTTGCTCAGGACGGCCTGGGTCGGTCAATGCCCGTGTAATCAGTTACATGGCCAATCACCTCAAGGTACGGGCGTTATTGAAAGAAAGAGGAATTGATATTCCCGAAACGACCCAGTTTTTGGGAGCGCTTCATGATACCACCCGCGACGAAATTGCTTTTTACGATACTGCGTTACTTTCGCCAACCAATGCGAAGTTACATCAGCAAAACGAAGTCAACTTTAGTAAGGCGTTAGATTTGAACGCCAAAGAACGCTCTCGCCGTTTTGAGTCGATTGACTCTCACCTGCCTGTAGAAAAAGTACACGAAAAAATACGTCGTCGTTCAGTTTCCTTGTTTGAACCCCGTCCCGAACTTAACCACGCTACTAATGCCCTTTGTATCGTGGGGCGTCGGGATATTTCTAAACACTTGTTTCTCGACCGTCGTTCGTTTATGAATTCCTTCGACTACCGAGTTGACCCCGAGGGAAAATACCTCACGACGATTCTCAATGCCGTTGCGCCCGTAGCGGGGGGGATTAATTTGGAATATTACTTCTCCCGAGTTGACAACCAAAAACTAGGAGCGGGCACCAAATTGGCTCATAACGTCATGGGGCTGTTTGGGGTAGCCAACGGGATTGACGGAGACTTGCGGCCAGGGCTTCCGAGCCAAATGATTGAAGTACACGACCCTGTACGTTTGATGGTGATTGTCGAACATTTTCCAAAGGTAGTACTTCAGTCGATACAGCAATCGTCCGCTACGTACGAATGGTTTATGAACCAGTGGATTCACTTGATGGTGGTTGAGCCATTGACAAACCAACTTTATCTTTTTAAAGACGGAGAGTTTGTGGAGTATCAGCCTATCAAACAAAGCATTAAGGTGGTCGAAAACATTCCTGCGTTGGTGGAAGACCACGAAGACAACCTCCCAATATACCTTCTTAAATAGTCGATAAAAAGTTGATTTCATGGCATCTATCATTCACTTATTCATACTTATTCCGCTTTTAGGTTTTCTATTAAGTTTGCTTTTGTCCCCTAAAAAGGAAGCCATTATCTCTCGTTCTGCCTTTCTGACGGTCGGGCTTCAGTTATTGATAGGGGTAGCCTTTTGTGTTTACTGGGTTATTCAACTGACGCCAACAATTGAGGTAAAAGACTTCTCACTCTTCAAATCGACAGGGTATGAGTTTTTTATTGCTTTTTATTTTGATGGCATCACGGCTGTCTATCTTTTGGTGGGGGCGTTTTTGTCGTTTTTAGTAACGATTTACAGCCGTGCTTACTTACACCGCGAAGCAGGGTACAAACGTTTCTTTACTACCGTTTTGTTTTTCTATTTGGGATACAACGTAGTGATTTTGTCAGGGAATTTCGAAACACTGTTTTTGGGTTGGGAAATTCTCGGTATTTCATCGTTTTTACTGATTGCGTTTTACCGTGAGCGTTACTTACCAGTCAAAAATGCTATCAAAGTATTTTCGGTTTATCGAATTGGCGATTTGGGACTAATTTTAGCCATGTGGGCAAGCCACCATTTATGGCACGAAAACATTACATTCCTGAAGCTCAATAACCACGAGTTGGTCCACGAGCATCTTCAAAACCACAGCTGGGTAGGGATTTTTATTTCGTTAATGATATTGTTGGCAGCAGCGGCCAAATCAGCTCAATTGCCATTTTCGGCGTGGTTACCGCGTGCTATGGAAGGGCCTACACCGTCGAGTGCCATTTTTTATGGGTCACTTTCGGTACACTTTGGGGCGTTTTTGTTGTTGCGTACATTTCCGTTTTGGGAAGAACAAACGTCTGTCCGAATTATGATTGCGCTGTTAGGAATAGCAACAAGTGCGATTGCCACGCCTATTGCACGGGTACAGTCGTCGGTTAAGAGTCAAATTGCGTATGCTTCCATTGCCCAAATAGGTCTGATATTTGTCGAAATAGCATCAGGATTAAAAGTAATCGCACTCATTCACTTTGCAGGAAACGCGTTTTTGCGTACGTACCAGTTGTTGGTTTCGCCGTCGGTGGTAAGCTATTTGATTCGCGAACAGTTCTACAACTACGTTCCCCGCCAACACACATTCGAAGATTCTCTTCCCAAAAAACTTGAATACACCGTCTATTTATTAAGTCTAAAAGAGTGGAATCTTGATTCTTTCATGAACTATATCGTCTGGAAACCCCTGCGACGTGTAGGTCGTAAATTAGACTTTTTGACCTTTAATCGACTACTTTTTTTCTTCGTACCAACGTTTTTACTGGCACTTGTCGCCTATAACGTCCAAGAAAAACTCCCAGCGGGTAGCCATGTTTACTTGCCCATTTTATTTGCGGCTATTGGGTTATTGATGGTGCTTAAGTCGTATTCAGAACGAAAAAGTCCCCAAATGAGCTGGTTACTCTTGATTATGAACCATTTTTGGGTAGCGCTTGCTATTTCATTTAATGAGCATTTTACGTTAGAAGAGGTGTTTTTTTACCTCAGCGGTGTGGTCATTGCGGGAGGTATCGGATATGTTTGTTTACGTCGCCTCAAACTGCTCGAACCTACGGTCGATTTAAACCAATTTGCGGGGCACGTGTATGAACATCCCAAACTCACGATGGTGTTTCTGCTGGCTGCCATGGGGCTGATGGGTTTTCCAATTACCCCAACTTTTATTGGCGAAGACTTGGTATTTAGTCACATCCACGAAGACCAAATCGTTTTAGCATTTTTATGTTCGGTAGGGTTTGTGTTTGAAGGCATTGCGATTGTTCGCATTTATGGGCGAGTTTTTCTCGGTCCACATACAAAAAACTACCACGAAACGGCTTATCGTTCGTCATAATATGGTACGGACATCCTGTTCGTACTTGTTATTTCTGCTGTTTTTTAACTCGTTTTTAATACGGCATTAACACCTCTTTAATGCCGTAAAGGGACTTTTGCAGCAGTTAATTGCCTATTCTCCATTATTATTTTCCAAGTTAATAAACTAGACTTATGAAATCGAAAAGTAGCATTTTTGACAGTCTCCAATCGTATTGGGCCAAAGATTTACTGTCAGGTTTTTTGGTGTCTTTGATTGCTCTCCCTTTGTGTTTGGGAATCGCGGGTGCCAGTAATTTTCCACCGATTATGGGGGTAATGACCGCCATTGTAGGAGGGGTGGTAGTAGCCTTTTTTGCAGGTTCAGAACTTACCATCAAAGGGCCAGCTGCGGGTCTGATTGTTATCGTAGCGGGAGCCGTGGAAGAACTTGGGAAAGGGGATAATGAAGTGGGTTGGAAACTTACGCTTGGTGTAGTAGTAATAGCAGGATTAATACAAATTGTACTAGGGTTGTTGAAAGTAGCTAAGCTAGCCGACTTTTTTCCCCTTTCGGCCGTACATGGTATGTTGGCGGCCATTGGTATCATTATTATGTCAAAGCAATTGCACTTGGCTGTAGGGATTTCCCCCGCCGAAATGAAGGGAAAAGAGCCGTTGGAATTGCTTGAAATGGTACCCCACAGCTTGATGCACATGGAGTACCACATTGCTATTATTGGTAGTATTAGCTTATTGATTTTATTCGGATGGCCTTATCTTCGAATTAAAGCCCTCAAAAAAGTACCTCCTGCTTTAGTGGTCTTGATTGTTGGGGTATTATTGGGTCAATATTTCCATTTAATGGAGCCTTCCTACAAAAACTTAAAGCCATTGGTAAATCCAGGAGAATTTTCGATTAATCTCAACGCTGATTTTTCTGCTCTTACCAGTACCGAATTTCTTCCCGTATTTTTAAAATACCTGCTGATGTTTGTGTTGATTGGGTCGTTGGAGTCTCTGTTGACAGGCCGCGCCATTGACCTAATTGATCCTGACAAACGTAAATCTGATTTGAGTAGAGACCTTACGGCAGTAGGTATAGGCAATACCGTTTCTGGTCTTTTGGGTGGTTTGCCAATGATTTCGGAAGTAGCACGTAGTTCAGCCAACATCACCAATGGAGCTAAAAGCCGTTGGGCCAACTTTTTCCACGGTATTTTTTTGTTACTGTTTGTCGTAATGTTAGTGCCAGTTATTAAGATGGTACCTGTGGCGTCGTTGGCAGCAATGTTGATTTTTGTGGGCTTCCGTTTGGCATCTCCCAAAGAATTTGCACACGTATATCACATCGGCAAAGAGCAGTTAACCATTTTCTTGATTACAATTATTACCACAATTGCTACCGACTTATTGGTAGGGATTGCCGCAGGGATTCTGACGAAGTTTATTATTCAAATAGCGTTTGGAGTAAAGATATCAGATATTATCAAATCTCGTTTTGAGTTGACCGAGGAGGAGTTAGGAGTCTATCACTTAAATGTGAAAAATGCCGCAGTATTTGCAAACTACCTCAAACTTAAAGCACAATTAGCGAAAGTACCGCAAGGAAGCTCATTGATTATTGATTTTTCAAAGGCGGCGTACGTTGACCACACAGTAGCTGACAACCTCAACAATTTTAGAAGGGAATTTGAGGCTACAGGAGGAGTGTTGTCGCTCAAGGGTTTGGATTTGCACGAAAGTTTGTCGGAGCATCCATTGGCAGCGCGTCGTTTACCCAAACACTTGCGCAAAACGCTTGTAGAAATGACTTAGTGTTTAATAAATATTAAGTTTAGTTAAGTTAGTATAGTTTATAGTGAAAAAGGGCGGTTTTACCGCCCTTTTTCATTGATATATACATTTACTATGATAATGCTTGGTAAACTCTTATTAGAAAAATACAAACTAAAACTCGGCTGCTCAACTATGGGAATCAATGATCTTAAAACCGTTTTCAAGATTCAAAAACATGCTCAAGTCTTTTTCAATTACAACAAAACAGAGTCTGATGACTTTTTTAATAGCCCACAATTCTTAAATATCGCCAGATTAGAGGTTACTCATATTTAAACGTGGCGAACATATTATTTTGACTATCAATATTTTATACAAAAAACACCTCAAAGATAGTCAACAACTTAGAATCATAATTGAACCAAAATAATACACAAAATAGACCCCAAGCCGGGTGAAAGTGGTTTTGCGTCGGATGAAACTAAAAAAAGCTCCGCAAATTAATCAGGCAAATCCTAACCTACGGAGCATCGTATTTTTAAAAGGAACCCCTCTATTTTGGCCTCATAAACTTAGCTTTTGCAAATTGCCAAGCCATCGGTAACACCGAAAGCCC